>JAIXQU010000034.1 GCA_027485575.1 Cytophagaceae bacterium | reverse complement strand
CGGGCCATGGACATAGCATCAATCAATTGCTTTGGTTAGAAAATTCAGAAGTGTTGCTATCTTGCAGCGACGACAGGACCATTTCGGCCTGGAATATTTTTGCATAAATTATGAAAGTTACTCCACTGGAAATCAGGCAGAAACAATTTGAAAAGAAAACCTTTGGCGGGATAGACAAAGACGAAGTTCAGGCTTTTTTAAACTCACTTTCTCTTGCATGGGAAAAAATGATGGAAGACCAGGCCAATTTGAAAAGCAGATTAGACTTTGCTGAAAAAGAAGTTGTAAAACTCAGAGAAGTTGAAAGCTCACTATACAAAACGCTAAAAACCGCAGAAGAAACCAGTCAAAAAGCGATAGATCAAGCCAACCAGCAAGCAAAATTAATTGTTCAGGAAGCCAAACTAAAAGCGGACACCATGCACCAGGAGGCAAAATGGAAAGCTTCCAAAGCCATGGAACAAGCGGAAGACTATTCCAGAAAAAGCTATGACCAAATGGTTCAGGATGTTAAGGTTTTGGAAAGGGACTTTCGTTCTATTGAAAACCTGAAAAACAACTTTCTGAGTGACATCAAAATTATTGCCCAGGACCTTTTAGAAAAGGCAGAAAAAGCCAATATGAAGTCTGCCAATATTGAATTTAAAGTCCCTCCTCCCCCACAGTTGGATTTTTTCAAACCTAAATTTGAAGAAGAACAATTGCTGGAATCTATAGAAGCGCTGGAAATTCCTGATAACCAGCAGGAAATCCTTTTTAGACAGGAAGTAAAATCTGAAACAGAATCAACTCCGGAAAATTCACCTACAACCCATAAAAACAATGTTGTAGAAATTGAACCGGTATTGGAAAGAAATATTCAAGGGCAAATGGAAGAAGGCAAGAATCCCATCCAGGAAGAGAGTAAATCCTTTTTCGACAGCATTAATTAATCGCATTCTTTTTAAGTAAATAATTAAAGGTTTACAAATTCACGACAAACCAGTGACAGAAATTTTTTTAGATGGCCTCGAGTTTTATGCACACCATGGATATTACACAGAAGAGCAAAGTCTTGGGAACCGTTTTCAGGTAGATTTAAAAATTTTAGCACCGGCTCCACAAGAGGGATACCACGAAAAACTTGGATTGACTGTGGACTATGTAAAAGTTTATTCTCTGGTAAACAACCAGATGAAAATCAAATTTAAACTTTTGGAGACACTGGGTGAAAGAATCATTCACGAAATTGTAGCCCAATTTCCCGATATTGACACCATTGAAGTAACCATTTCTAAATTTAATCCTCCCATTTCCGGGCTCTGTAAAAGGGTTGCAGTAAAGCGGGTTTGGAATAAATCCCATGCTCTGAAGTTAGACTCCGGCAAACATTAACAACTACCAAACTAAAAATCTTTTGCATATGTCGCAGCCTGGAAATCAAATTAAACCAATATTACTTTGAAAGAAAAAATTCTCATAATTCTATTCTCCGGATATTTTCTATTCAGTTTCTGGGCTTGTAAACCAATGACTGACAAGGAAAAAACCGACAATGGTTCTCCGGTAGATTGCACCTATTCTTTGCCCAATTTAGCCAAAATCAACCAATATATTCTGGAGAATCCGGAGGATGGCAAGTTGTTTCGAATCCGAAGTCAGATCCTTTTAGATAGCGGGCAATACAAAGAAGCGCTTTCAGATGCAAAAAGAGCCCTTTCGCTCAATCCTGAAGACCTTTTTAACTATGTGGTTGTCGCCAAAGCCCATAGGGCACTTGGGCATATAGACTCCGCCCTAAGTGCTTGCTATACAGCAGAAAAATCCGGATTCAACGATCCTGACAACAATCTGTTGCAAGGCGATTTGTATTTGATAATCAGGCAGTATGATAAAAGTTTGGAATACCTGAACAAGGCACTGAAGATGGCTCCTTTTGAACCTAAAATTTACTACCTGAAAGGAGTTTTATTCTGGGAAAAAAACGACACAACCAAGGCAATAAGTAGCTGGCAAACCGCTATAGAACAGGATGCCAATTATGGTGACGGTTATGCCAGACTTGCCACCTATTATATGGCTAAAAGGAACTTTAGTACAGCAGAACAATACCTCAGAAGTGGCTTAAGACTTCGGCCGGAAGATGCCTTTCTGAATTATAACATGGGTGTTTTTCTGAATTACAAAGGCTATCCGGATTCTGCCATTCAATCATATGAAGTTGCCATAAGATTGGACAAGAAGTTATATCTGGCCAAAGAAAATCTGGGATATCTCAAGTATAACAAAGGAAACTACGAGGAAGCAATTCCTCTCTTTGAATCTGCCTTGCCGGATGACCCGAAAAATTCAACCTTGATATTCCATCTTGGCAGATGTTACCAGTTTACCGGAGAATTAAAAAAAGCTGATGCAGAGCTAACTAAAGTAATAAGTCTGGACAAAGACTTTACAAAGGAGGCCGGTAAAGCTTTGGAAACAGTGAAGAAAAAACTGGTTCAGCAAAGGAAAGACTCCTTATAAAAAAACCCTTAAATTCATTTTACATAGAAAGATTACAGAAGTTCAATGGAATACCATCCTCAGGATATTGAAGCCAAATGGCAAAAAATATGGGCCGAAAAAGGCACCTATACAACAGAATCAGAGAAATCAGAGAAACCTAAATATTATGTACTGGATATGTTTCCGTATCCATCCGGAGCAGGATTGCATGTCGGTCATCCTTTGGGATACATCGCTTCAGACATTGTTTCAAGGTACAAAAGAAGCAAGGGATTCAATGTATTACACCCAATGGGTTTCGATTCATTTGGACTTCCAGCCGAGCAATATGCGATTGAAACAGGTCAGCATCCGGCCAAAACTACAGAGACAAACATTACCCGTTATGTAGAGCAGATGAAAAAAATCGGCTTCAGCTTTGACTGGAACCGTGAGGTAAGAACTTCTAATCCAGATTATTACAAATGGACTCAATTTATTTTCATTCAGCTTTTTGATTCCTGGTACAATAAAACCACGGACAAGGCCGAAGATATTTCAGCATTGGTTTCAGAGTTTGAAAAAAATGGAAATACTTTGGTGAATGCGGTTTGTGATGAAGATGTAATTTCCTTCAATTCAGCAGATTGGGATTCATTTTCAGAGGTCAGAAAATCTGAGATTTTGCTTGAATACAGATTGGCCTTTGTAGCAGAAACCTTTGTGAATTGGTGTCCGGGTTTAGGAACTGTTTTAGCCAATGATGAGGTTAAGGATGGATTTTCTGAGCGTGGAGGATTTCCGGTAGAACGCAAGAAAATGTTGCAATGGAGCTTACGCATCACAGCTTATGCAGAACGGTTGCTTTCAGGATTAGACAATCTGGATTGGTCAGATGCTGTAAAAGAAATGCAGCGAAACTGGATTGGAAAATCTTTAGGCGCATCCCTTTGGTTTGATGTCCAAGGATTTGAGGATAAAATAGAAGTTTTCACAACCCGGATTGACACCAGTTTTGGGGTTACATTTTTGTCCTTAGCTCCGGAGCATCCCTTGGTTTCCAAAATAACTACCGATGGCCAAAAAGCAGATGTAGAAGCCTATCTTAAATATGCCCAATCCAAATCGGAGCGGGATAGAATGGCTGATGTAAAAACAATTTCAGGTGCTTTTACAGGCGCTTTTGCCACCAATCCTTTCAATGGAAAAAAAATACAGATTTGGATTGCTGATTATGTCCTGGCTGGATATGGAACTGGAGCAGTAATGGCAGTACCAAGTTCTGATACAAGAGATTACGCCTTTGCCAAACATTTTAATCTCCCAATTGTGATCGTACAAGAAGGTGAAAAAACGGATATTTCTAAGGATGATTTTGAGCCAAAGGCAGGAACTATGGTCAATTCAGATTTTCTCAATGGGCTGCCAGTGAAAGATGCGATTGTAAAAGCCATAGAATGGGCTGAAAGCAAAGGAATCGGAAAAGGAAAAACAAATTTCCGAATGCGGGATGCCATTTTTGGAAGGCAGCGGTATTGGGGAGAACCTGTGCCTGTGTATTATGAAAATGGAATTCCAAAAACACTGCCATTTAGCGTATTACCTTTGGTTCTGCCTGAAATTGATTTGTTTAAACCTACGGAAACAGGTGAACCGCCCCTTGGAAGAGCTTTAGATTGGAGGTTTCAGGATAAATTTGGGTATGAACTGAGCACCATGCCCGGCTGGGCTGGAAGTTCCTGGTATTTTCTCCGTTATATGGACCCAAAAAATGAAAATGAACTTGTATCTGCTGAAGCAGAAAAATACTGGCAATCCGTTGACTTATACATTGGAGGAACTGAACATGCGACCGGACATTTATTGTACAGCCGTTTCTGGCATAAGTTTTTGAAAGACAAAGGATTTGTTTCAACTGAAGAGCCATTTAAGAAATTGGTGAATCAGGGGATGATTCAGGGAAGGTCAAATGTGGTTTACCGCCTGAGTGGTGAAAACAAGTTCATTTCTAAAGGACTTTTGGATGGAAAGGAGGTTAGCCAATTGTATGTGGATGTGAATATTGTCAAAAACGATATTCTTGATATTGAAGCATTTAAAAAATGGAGGATCGATTTTTCAGATGCAGAATTTGTTACCGAGGATGGCCAGTACATCTGCGGATGGGAAGTTGAAAAAATGTCTAAATCCAAGTACAATGTAGTCAACCCGGATGATATTTGTGCCGAATATGGGGCCGATACTTTGCGGCTTTATGAAATGTTT
>JAIXQU010000058.1 GCA_027485575.1 Cytophagaceae bacterium | reverse complement strand
TTTACTATGCCTAGCCTGGTATTTTCTTATTTATGGTACTTTATATGGTGTAAAGAATTATCATTAGAATACGGATATTGGTTTATTTCTGAAAGACCATTTTGGATGGGGCTAAAAGAAGTTTTTATCAAATACGATTTGACCTTGAAAAGTTTTATTTTCAACTCTTTTCAAGGCACTATATTATTTCTTGTTTATATCATTGGCTTAATTCAACTTATAAGGAACAAGGAAAGAATAATTTCTATTACCTCTTTAATTTTACTTGGGCTCTTCCTGGTTTTCGTATTTAAATCAGGTTTTTTCTTCTATCATCACAACTATTACATCATTCCTTTTGTTCCTGTTATGGCACTTGTTGCAGGATATGGATTGTCAAAAATACCCAATCGGGCAATTTTTCTACCCTTGATTTTAGTAGGAATTTGCGAAAGCTTGAACAACCAGAAATCTGATTTTGTAATTCCCCAATCAGAAATGTACAGAATGTCGCTAGAAGGAATTATGAACAGATTTTCAACAAAAGACGATTTAATACTGGTTAATGGTAACGGTAATCCGCAAATGATGTATTTATCACATAGAAAGGGTTGGGATTGTGTGGATTGGCAGGTTACAGAATTAAGGCATATAATAAAAATAGTCAAGCCAAATTGTAAATTCATAGTGATCAACAAAAACAACAATAAGGAATTGAAGGAACTTGAATTGCCTCTCGATAAAGTTTTCGAAAACCAGGACTTTTTGATTTACAATACTAAAAGATTGAAGTTCTGATTATGAAAATAAATCTGGAAGAAGAATTGCCTCAGCATCAGATATAAGCCCTAAGGCTAGCAGATTTTCAGAATCTTAACAAACCGAAAAATCCTTTCAAAACTTTCCAAATGTTATTTCACAGGCCAAATAATGTCAGTTTTAATATCCAGTGGATTTTTTGCCTCCATTGGGTCTGAAACATAACTTTCCATTGGCATTCCTGAAATGGTTTTCCCTTTTTCTTTGATTAAATTTTCCAGGGCTGGATAGGCAAAACTGGTTTTTTCATATGGACCGGAAAAATGGGCAATTGCAACCTCAGAGGCTGGCAATTCCTTGTAAATCAAATTGTCTTTCAAAGGAATAGATGGTTTTCCAACTACGGGCATTCCCGCTTCAAAAGTAAATTTACCATCCTTTGGTTCTTCATAAAATGCCATTGGGGCTCCGGTTTCTGTCAATCCTGCCTCTTTCATAAACGCAATCACTTTGCCATAAACTTCGCCCAACTTAGCACCAATTTCTGCTTGGGTTATTCCTTCCATTTTTATCAACAAATATTTTTGAGCTGGTATATTTCCCATTTCAAGGCTCATGGTGTACTCCTCCACTTTCTGCAGTTGTGAAACGGAATCAAGAAGGTGAAGTCCTTTTTCAAAATCCGGACCTACAAAATTATCCACCATTAAGCCAAAATACCGGGCTATTAAATTCCAGCCTGCGTCTGAATCCATGGTCCATTTTACTTCGGTACCTTCTGGTTTTGGTGTAAGCGTAAAACCTCCAATGGCCTTTCCATTTTCCATAAAATCCATCTCGGTCTTCACATATCCGGGACTTGCCTCTAAAATTGTAAGTTTTCCATTGCCGACGTTGTCATTTTCAGATTTCCAGGAATACCAACCACCCTGCCCTTCATATTTTTCTCCATAAGTCAATTCCATTTTTGGGTCAATCTTATGCCATGGAGACCATTTTTCCCACTCCTTGAGATTGGTAACCAACCTGTACACATTCTCAGGACTTCCTTTGACAAGGATTGTTCTTTCAACATGAGCGGCTGAAGGTAAAAACAGACCTATTAAAACCACCAAAACGATGGTTCCTAAAACTAATTTTAAAATACTTTTCATTGTTTGAGGTTTTTAAGATTGTCAGACCACAAAAGAAAGAAAAGATTTTGAAAATGATATACTGTAAACAATCATATTGATAAGAAGTTACCAATCAATGAAAACCCAAATGAAGTTTAAGTTTCTTCCAATTATTAATGCCTTTTAAGAACATGAATAGTGCCATTATTGTGTAGTTTTGCAGTATGATTTTAAAGAATGACCTGCTATTGCGGGCAGCAAACGGGGAAAAAGTTGAAAGAATTCCCGTTTGGTTAATGAGGCAAGCCGGAAGAATTTTACCAGAATACAGACAAGTCAGGGCCTCACTTTCTGGTTTTAAAGAACTTGTAGAAACGCCTGAAAAAGCGGCAGAAGTCACCATACAACCCGTTGATATTTTAGGTGTTGATGCCGCCATTATCTTCTCTGATATCCTGGTGGTGGCTGAAGGTATGGGTCTTACCTATGAAATGGAAGAAAAAAAAGGTCCATATTTTCCAAAAACCATTGAAAACCTGAAGGATATAGAAAACCTGAGAATAGGAAAAGCAGATACGGATTTTGCCTACACCATTGAAGCAATCAAGATTACTAAAAAGGCACTGGACGGCAGAGTTCCTTTGATTGGATTTGCCGGAGCTCCTTTTACACTTTTGTGTTACATGGTTGAAGGAGGAGGGTCAAAAACATTCAGCAAGTCGAAGAAGTTGCTATTTTCTGAACCAGAAGCCGCCCATAAACTGCTCCAGAAAATAACAGATTCCACCATTGACTACCTTAAAGGACAGGTAGAGGCCGGTGCAGATTTGATTCAGGTTTTTGATTCCTGGGCTGGAATATTGTCACCCCAGGCATATGAAGTCTTTTCCATTCCTTATTTGAAGCAGATTTGTGAAGCAATTGATTCAGTACCGGTTACCTTGTTTTCAAAAGGTGCGTTTTTTGCAAGAAAAACTATGTCATCTCTTCCTTGTTCTGCCATTGGAATAGATTGGAATATGGACCCAATAGAAAGCAGAAAAATCATCGGAAATGGAAAAACACTTCAGGGAAATCTTGACCCATGCGTATTGTATGGTTCTGAAAAATTTATAGAAGAAGAAACCAATTCCATGATAAAAGCATTTGGAAGTCAGCGATATATAGCAAATTTAGGCCATGGCGTTTACCCAGATACTGATCCACAAAAGGTAAAACGTTTTGTAGAAACTGTTCAATCTTTTGACGTGCGCAGTATTACCACATGAAAGTAGTTTACGATTTGAGCCAGATGCCTGCATTGACAGGATCTGTGGTAACTGACGGCATGTTTGATGGCGTACACCTGGGTCACCACCAATTGTTTCGAAAGGTGGTACAGGAATCGAAAAGGATGGGTTTGCCATCTGTGCTACTAACCTATTGGCCACATCCCAGACATGTGCTTTCTCCAACACAGGAAAAACTACAATTGCTAACCAGCCTCGAAGAAAAGGCCGAGTTAGTTGAAGAACAAGGAATTGATTATATGCTGGTTATGGCTTTCACCAAAAAGTTCTCCAACATCAGCCATGAGCTTTTTGTAAGGGATATTTTGGTGGAAGGCCTTCATACCAAAAAGCTAATTATAGGCCACGACCACCAGTTTGGAAAAGACCGGAAGGGAAATGTAGAATACCTGAAGGAAGCGGGAGAAGTTTATGGCTTTGAAGTGCAACAAATTGGAAAGCAAGAAGTTGAACAAATAACTGTGAGCTCTACAAAAATCAGATACGCATTAAAAAATCATTTGACTGAATCTGCCTCACATTTTTTAGGCAGACCCTACAGCCTTCAGGGAACCGTGGTGGAAGGAGATAAAAAAGGGAGAACCATTGGATTTCCAACCGCAAACATCAAACCCGACGAAGCCGATAAATTGGTGCCGGCAGATGGAGTTTATGCCACAAGAATCTGGATTGAGAAATTGCCGTATTCATCCATGACAAATATTGGATTTCGGCCTACTGTAAATGGAAAAATCCATAGAATCGAAACACATGTTATTGATTTTACGGGAGACCTTTATGGTAAAAAGGTCAGATTGGAATTCATAGCACCCATTCGGGATGAAATCAAATTTTCAAGCCTTGAAGAATTGAAACAGCAATTGAGCCATGACCAGGAAATGGCACTGAAAATGCTATTCTAAACTCTTTCTGGGTTTAAATCAAACTTGTTTAAACCGATTTACGCAGAATAAATGCGGATAAGCATATGAATTTAAGCATTTTACAATCGAATTTTGTGACATCTGGTATACAGGTCTTTCCCATTGGCGATCCCGGGTTTAATTGCCATTAATTGTAAGGTGAAGTTCCAACCCCCAAAAAGGACTGACAACCCGCTTCTAATTTCTCCCAACTTCTTGCGAAAGCAAAAACAATAATTCATTTGATTAATATTTGGAAACCAAAAATTTTAAGGGTCATTTTGTAAAATTACTTAGTTATCAAAACGTACTATGGAAACTGAATTATCTTTCAGAGAAAAACGACTATTAGAAATAAGGCCCACCATAGATTCGGAAATTGATGCTGCCCTTGACCCTGCGATGGCCGATTTTCAGTTAAATTGTCTCAGGCCGATCCTGAAATTTCACAATGACTTTTTTGTAAATCTTTTAAAGAAAAAGCTTTTTAGCCAACACAAAGGTTGGAATGATTTAAATGACCAGAAAAAAAGGGAATTGATTTCATCTGCCATTAGCCAGAATTTAGAAATTAAAAAGACAATCGAAGGGGCTATTATAGGACTAATGGTTGATTCAGAACTTGAATTCTATTTTCAAAATGAAAAAGAAATTCAAAAACGGGCAAGGGCTTTTTTGATAGAAAGAATAAGCCGGTCAATTTCAGAAAAAGTTTTTTAAACCATTTAGTGAAAGAAAAGCTGGATTTTCATATTCTTGCCAAAAAACCAGGATAATTAAAATCCAAAGCCAATGATTTACATCTTTATTTCTGTCCTTTTTTGTTATCTGATTGGCAGCATACCTACAGCAGTTTGGACAAGCAAAGCCTTTTATGGGATCGATGTCAGGACAAAAGGCTCAGGAAATGCGGGTGCCACCAACACCTTCAGGGTATTAGGAAAAGGTGCCGGACTGTTTGTATTGATATTTGATATTTTTAAAGGCTGGATGGGAACCTATTTTGCCACCATATTATTGAATCAAGGTTTAATCAATCCTGAAAACGAATTGATATGTAAATTGATTTTAGGTTTTGCTACAGTTTCGGGTCATATCTATCCGGTTTTTGCCAATTTCAAAGGCGGAAAAGGAGTTGCTACTTTATTGGGAATGGTTATCTGTGTAAGCCCATATGCGGCGTTGATTTGCATCACTGTTTTCCTTTTTTTATTCCTTTCTCTACATTATGTTTCCGTGGGTTCAATGGTTGCAGCCCTGGTTTTTGCCATATTGGTAATTTTTGGATATTGTGGTACAGCAGATTTGGCTACAAAAGGAATGGCCATCTTTCTGGCTTCAATGGTGATTTATACCCACAGGAGCAACATTGAAAAACTAAAAGCCGGAACTGAAAACAAAATGTATTTCAAAAAGAAAAACCAGACTCCAGCTATTTAATGCTAGAAAGTATGGATGGTATGCACCATGGTTTGCCCTTTTATAATTTCAATTTCCAGGTTTTTAGAAAACGGGGTTCGCCCTTTTCCTTCCAATTGAATGGTTTGCTTGCCAGGTGGTAATGAAACCCGAAGCAATTCTATTCCAGCCGGTAGTGTTTGCCAGTTTCTGGTATCTGCAACTTCGGTAGCTGTATTGGCAATCGTAAAAGCGAGATTTACCAGTGAACCGGCCAAAGCGGCTTGTTGTTGGCTCTTCTTAGTGTCCTTTCCATTTTCAACTGCTGCCTCTGTGCCTTTGGTGGCCGCATATTGAAGGGCTTGTTTTATGGCAACCCTACTGATTCCCAAAGCCAACTCTTTACCATTTCTATCTGCTAGGTCAGTAGCGGCTATGGTTTCTATGTTTGTTACGGGCTCAAAATCCAGCCTTGCTCCTTGGTATTTGGCACTTAGTTCTTTTAATCCCCAATTTCTATTTACATATTTTGGCAAAGCCATGGTAATAATCTTCAGGTCGTCAAACCGGACGGGGCTGGATGCCTGGTTTGGAGGGAAATAAAAGGGAAAGGAAACGCCCATTTCCTGGTTTGAAAATGAAATGGCTCCTCCTGCCCCCTTCAGTACCTGAAAAGTTATGCGATTTTCATCTTTTACCGGTCCCAATCCTTTATGCCAAATCAACAATGCAATGCCATTTTCTGCATTAAGAGGCTCATTTTTTAAACCTGTCCTGGATTCCAGATTCTGTGCCTCTAAATCAAAGCCAGAAAGATAGGCACTCCGGATAACATCAAGTTTAAGTTGTCTTGGTGTTGCAATGCCAGCCATGCCTCCAAATCCACTCTGATACGAATCAAATGCTTTTTTATAATAAATGTAGGCGTTGTTGAATTCACCCGAAGCTTCAAATAAACAAGCGACCATCCAAAGCATAAAACCATCAGAATTGTACTTGTCCTTTTTTCCCTCGTCCTGTAACACATTTAGTTTCCTTATTAACCTCCTTGCTTCTATTAAAGCCGATTCCAAATCATTGTTTTTCCAATGATTCATCGCTTTGAAATAACTTAGAAGTAAAATTTCATGCCTTTCCCCTTTATAAGTTATTCTTTTAGGGTTGGTTAGAAAGCTGGCTACATTTTCACCTGCCTTCTTTTGGTAATCTTCAGCCAAAAGAAAGGCCTCTTCCAATGCCTTATTAGAGTTTTCCTGGTCATTCCTTATAAAGGATACCATGCCTTTATTGGCATTATAAAGAAACCTGGCTTTGTTCCTTTTTCCGGGTTTGTGCTTTTCAAGCCAATTTTGGCAAAATTCAAAATTTCCCGCCTTAAAAGCATTGTTGAACTCTACATTGGCGAAATAATAGGTTTGGCAACCACTGAAACAAGTTCCCAGACACAAAAAAATAATCCATACAATCTTCTTATTCAAGAGATTGGGGGGTAATTAGATTTTCAAAAAATCAATTGGTGATATACTTCTTGATCTTTTTATTTCCAGACCAAACAAGCTCATTGGTTTCCATGTCGGCAAATGTCAGATCTACCTGATAAACATTGAGTTTTCGCTTTCCTTCCTGGTCTGGGGTATTAATCACAGTACCAAACATCATGAAATCAGCACCAAGTTCCTTTCCAAATTTCTTTGCAGTTTCCTGAGAAGCAAATTGTTGCTGGTCCCCTCTTTCCTTTCTCATGGCCTCCCGCAAAACAGAATTCTGTACAACCCGAACCATACCTGAATTGATTAACTCCCTCTGAATATCGTTAATAAATGTCTCAGGCTGAATGTATTCATCTGTTTTATTGGAAATGATTCCAACAATTACGACTGGTTGTTTTCCTTTTGCTTTGGTAAAATTGGTCAACCAAGGCCTCGCCAATACATCTTTCATCATGGCTTCAGCTGTAAGTTTACTATCGGTGTCATTCCACCTTCCACTTAAATCTACCTGTTGATTCGGGTCGATCCGGGTAACTACTTTTCTGGCACAACCTGCTAATAGAAATAGACTTAAGACTACGATTAAAACACGAAAATTGAATTGATTGACCAACATATTTTTAAAATTTATTTTTTGGATGATGCAATTAGAGCCAATGTTATTTACTAAAAAAACCTCTTCAAGAATTTTAACATATTTTTTAAAAAATTCAATGGCAAAAAAGGAACGCAACCATCTTTGCCTTATAGAAACTCAAATCAAAGTTTTTGAAAAGGCGAAATATTAACTGGCCGGAATTGTGATTCTTTTCGGTCTTCCTTTCAACTCGCCCTTACAATTGGGACAAACTTTTTTGAATTCTAAAGCGCAATCTCTACACCAGGTGCATTCATAGCTAAAAATTTAGGCTATACCATTGGATAAAAGGATTTTACCACAGTTTTCACAATTGGATTCCAATTTTAAAGCCATAATATTTCAACTTTAATCAGAATTATAAATACGCTTTTTTAGGAAATCAAAAATGAAATTAACTCCAATTTTATTGTCTATCATCGACATTAAAACCTGAACTATTGAACTGAAACCATAAAGCTTCGCAACGTCTTGATTACGATTTCTTTTACAGCCAAAAACCCCGAAGTCTATTTTATGTTGTGAATGAAGGCGAAAAAATCCTAGGTAAAAGGAGAAAATCAAAAGTTCAGATATTATTCAGAAGTGCAAAACCTAATAACAATCGTTACAAACGGAATAAAAATTCTGCATCAGAACCTTGGTTTTTCTGCTTATTGTTTGAATGCATCATGAAGCATATCTTCCATTGAGAAAACGCCTTTTTTACCCAAAACCCACTCCCCTGCTTTGATTGCACCAGTGGCAAAACCCATTCTGGAATGTGCGGTATGTGTAATTTCAATGGTATCTACCGAAGAACTAAATGATACCAAATGAGTGCCTGGAACCTCTGGTTCCCTAAGGGCAGATATGTTAATTTCATTTTCTGCAGCTGCAGGTTGATTTAAAACCCATTTTTCCTTTCTCTTTATGGCTTTAATGAGTTTCTCTGCAAGAGTTATCGCAGTCCCACTAGGTACATCCTTTTTTTCCAAATGATGAATTTCTTCCACTTCTACCTCATACTCTGGCAATTCACTCATGAACTTCCCCGCAACTTGTGTTAAATAAAACATCAGATTCATACCCAGAGAAAAATTGGATGCATAAAACAAAGTTCCGTTTGCATTTTTCACCTTTTCAGAAATAGAGCCCCAATTATGAAGCCAACCCGTAGAGCCACAAACAATTGGAATACCGGCATCAATTAAAGATTCTAAATTGTAAACCGCCGATTCGGGCGAGGTAAACTCAAAAGCAATATTGGGTTGATATGCTTTACAAATATGACTGAGATCCATTTGCTTATCGCTGATTATGGCAGAAATAGAATGACCATTTGATTTTGCAACCGTTTCAATGGCTTTTCCCATTTTCCCGTATCCGATTAGAAGTATTCTCAATTTCTCTGTTTTCATTTTTATTTAAAAGCTAAAGTAACGCCCAACCCCATACCAGGTTTATTTCCAACCAGGTAAAACTGCGGTTTCCAGTTTAGACTCAAGTCATCACTTACATCGAAATTGCTGAAGTGGGCATCGACAGCAGCATCGGCTATATTCATCAAATAGGCTATTGAGGATAAAATAATAAGGAGGTCTCTGTTTCTTCTCCAATATTCCCTAAGTCTAACCAATTGCTCGGTATTATAACCTGTAATGTTTGTATTTCCGTTTTTAACCAACAGATATTCATCTCTTTTGAGAATATATTCCTGATGATTTAATTTTATGTAATACCCAAGTGTATATCCAAGTCCAAAAACGATTGGAATTTTCCAATATTTCTTGTTGTATAATTGTCCGGAACCAGGCAGGATGGCTGCCAGCAAAGAAGCCTGTCTGGGATCTCTTCCCAAATTAGCCAAAGACTTCACCGGCATTGAAGTGGTGTCTTTTTGTTTCTGGTCTTTATTTATTCCTTTGGAGACAATTACGGTGTCTTTTTGGCCAAAAACCAAATTGAAACTATGCAGTAAAAAAAAAATCAGGAGAAATAAAAGCCTCATAAAGAAAGCCTGAGCAACTCTAAAATTCTGTTTAAATCGTCGTTGGAAACAAATGGAATTCTGATTTCACCTTTTTCATCCGGTCCGGACTTGATTTGCACTTTTGTTCCAAAATGACTTGTTAGCATTTGTTTAACACTTGCCATTCCCGCATCCTGTGGATTATCATTCCCCGTTTTTTCTTTTTTATCCGTGCCTGTTTCAGCCAATTTCCTAACCGTCTCTTCCACTTGCCTGACAGACCATTGCTCCCTGATGATTTTGTTATAAATAAACAATTGGTCTTCCACAAATTCCACATTAACCAACGCCCTTGCATGGCCCATACTCACAAGTCCATCTCTTATCCCGGCCTGAATTTCTGGTGGTAATTTCAGCAACCTTAAATAGTTGTTTACCGTAGCTCTTTTTTTACCAACCCGGTCACCCAATTCCTCTTGTTTCAAATTACATTCAGCAAGAAGTCTTTGATACGATAACGCAATTTCCAGGGCATTTAGATTTTCCCTTTGAATATTTTCAATCAG
>JAIXQU010000154.1 GCA_027485575.1 Cytophagaceae bacterium | reverse complement strand
TGTAACGGTATAAACACCGGCATTAAGGGTGACAGCGCCGGGGTCTGCCGTATTTGAAGCGGGTAGAACGGGGCTACCTGTTCCAGTAAGAGTCCAGGCGTAGGTGGGGAAATCACTTCGGGTAGTAAATACATCCACCGTTTTGGGCTCACAGGCAATGGAAGTGTCGCCCGAAATAACATATCCATCGGCCACATTAATACCTTGAATATCGGGCGGAGTAAGAACAGGTGGGCCAATGGCTGTGACTGTGGCGCAAGACAATGAAGTGCCGCATATATTGGTGGCCTTCAGGGTAATGATGTAGGTTCCGGGAGAAGTAAACCGAAGGGTAGTATCGATTTTGGAAGAGGTATTTCCGCTGCCAGCAAAATTGGCCCCGCCAGCGGGCGTTACCGTCCAGGTGTAGGTGTTTCCTGTTCCCGTCGAGAGGTTTTTTAAGTCAAATGTAAATGGAACACAATTATTTGCTGGCGTAAAATCAGCCGGTGTACTGCAGTTTTGCGGGGTAGTCTGAGGCTCTGAAGCAGGCGATGAGTTGCGCTGAAATTTGGCCTTGGGCCAGTCGCGGATAACCAGCTTCTTTTGGACTTTTGTTGTGCCGCAGTTGTTTTTGGCTTTAGCTACAATGGTATAAGTACCAGGTTTGAAAATGTGGGTTATATTGGTTATTGGGATATTTGGATTAAAGACGATGGAATCGGGATTAGAAGGTGTAGCAAATGGGTCGTTGAAGATGATGGTCGTAATTGTAAAGTTACTCGTCATCATGCGATTAGGACAAACAAACAAATCAAAGGGAACGGTAACAAGATTAGTAGTTGAGTCAACACAAACAAGAGAGTCGAATTCCAGATTCACTCTTGGAAGTGGACGTATAAATATTGGTGAGGTATTATCGTGGTCATAGCAAGTGTTAAATGCCTTAAGTTTTAAATCTAATTTGAGGCCAGTGGCAGCTGTAATTTTACAGGCAACAGAATCCTTTAATTTATATAAGTGTGACTGTGGCGCTTTTGACGTTGTAATCAAAGAATCTCCATCACCCCATAACCAGGTATAACTTGTTGCATTTAGTGAGTTATTTGAAATGGTTACGGTAGTACCGTCGCAGATGCTCACTTGAGCCGGAGGGATACTTAGGGAAGCAGAGGGAAATTTTTCGTTGACAACCTTAAAAGAAAAAATACTCGTACAACCATTAGGATCTGTAGCCAACAGCGTACCATTTTTAACACCAAAAGAAGAATAAAGATGAGTTAAGGTGTCTGGCAGAGAATTTTGAAGGACAGTGTTGATAGGTGTTCCGTCCCCCCAATTAAATGTATAACTTGTTCCAGCTGAACCAAGGGAATGATTGTCAAACCGAAAGGTATAAGTTGAATCTACGCTATTGGCATCCAACTGGCATCGTTTCCAAAGGAATTCGGTTTCAAAATCAGGATCCTTAAGAACAATTTTTGGTGTTGCTTTTACAGGCACTGAAACTCCAGCTCCGGGTGTAGCGCAGCCTTGTAAACTTGTGGCAGTTAAAACAACATTGTAATTGGCCCCTAAGCCATTTGGAGATATTGAAAATGCATGATTTGTGGCAGTTCCTATGGCAATATTGTTCGCTCCGGAAGCCGGGTCTCCGAAATTCCAGGAATAGGTAAGTCCTGCAATAGGGCTGGTTACATTAAATCCAGTTGCCGTGTTGGCGCATTTTGGGCCGTTATTGTTAAAAGCCGGTGCTGCAGGATAAGCATCTACATTAAAGGCCACCACAATCGAATCCTTACAACTTATATCCTGATGAACAAGAACTGCTTTGTAATTGGTTCCTGAAGGAAAAGACTGGTTTATCGTTCCATTGGCGGCAACCGTTACAGGCCCGGCCAACAGCACATTGGCAGAATTATAGAATCGAAACCGATATTGACCCGGAAGTGCATTAGGATTGGTAAAAGTAATGCTTTGGTTCTGGCAGCGGGTGGTGGAAATATTGCTAGCTGAAAAGATCGCTGATGGATTGCATGGGGACTGTGCTTTTACCCAATTGAAGAAAAATGGAACTATCAGAAAAATTGAAAATAACTTAGCTTTGAATTGGATGCCTTTTACGGGATGCATTTTTATTTTAGGTAACATCGATTAAATAAAAAAACTATTTGCGAAATTATTTTTATGATATTTCAACTTTTAAAAAAAAGATACTTATGATTTGATTATAAAAATAATAGCACAAAACTACATGTTAGTGTTTAAATATAAAAATTATTAATACTTTGATAAATAAAAAAAGGCCTGCATACAATTATTGTTAAGAGTTAAATTTAGCTGGAATTTCGTTAATATTTTTTTAAAAAACTCCTGTAGCAGATTTTACGGTGGTTTGACAATGTCTTAAAAAGGTCTTTTATTTTAGTGTGTGAGTTCTGTTTTTAATAAGTTATTGTGCCGTTTATATGCAACCAGTTTAGACAACTGCCATTCATATTTTTTCATCTCCTTTTTTTTATTCGATTGATAGGATTTTGATTAGGAATGGCCTCACCTGAATTGTAATCCCATTTTAGGATGTCCCAATAAAGGTTTTGATGTAGAATATTTATTTTCAGTCTCTGAAAAACAATTCAACTTGCTAATACCATTCTTTGAGACAATGAACCATAGGATTACTCCATTTCATTTTGTGGATCTTGCACTTGTTTGTCCAGGTTTTAAGTAGGCTTGATTTTATTACTTTGTTTTTCTGAAATGTTATTAACCAAACAAAAGGCATTCATTTTGCATGCTTTGGCTATCCAATTTTAATCAGCTGGAAAAGACCATCAGCATATAAATTCAAGGGTTTGGGTTTGAATCAAAAAGGGATTGAGCAACAAAATCAGATATTGGAAAAACTAACTTGACTCTTTCAATCGTAGATTTATAGTCCAACCGTAAAAAGGCTCGATTGAATTTGAAGCAGTAATCCGTTCGGATTTTGTAATTTAAGGAATTTGGTAAGGTAAATTTCAAGCTGGTTTTAACCATTAGTCCTTTCTGTAAATATCGCTTTTGCCAAAAAATGGCATCGGATTTAATTTCAGTTTGTGGATTTTAAACCAATTATTAAAACTACCATGTTTAATTTGCAGTCCGGCAGGTTATGTATAGTTTCATTATTCGGATATTGGCAATTGGTTTTTTTCTGGCTTCATGTCAGACCATTAAGCCAATGGCCAACCGTAATGTTGCCTATCATTACACTTCCGGTTTTCCTCTTGAAGTAAAAAATAAGGTTTTACAGACTGGTGAAGACATCACCGTTTTTATTGAAATCAATTTCCGAAAGCTCTCCACAATAACAGATTTCAGAAACATTTGGGATAAATACAAGATAAAGTACACCATTTCAAAGGATTATGAAAGTTACAAGTATCAAATTCAGGATTCTTTAGGTCCAGGTAACAGGCTTAACCCATCCATCAATCCGGTTGTTTTAATGGTAAAAGTTCCAATGAATGTTAAGGATAAGTTGTTGACCATTTCAATTCAGGAAAAGCAAAGTCCGGATGTTTTTTACTTTGATATTCCAATAAGAGAAACAGAGTCAGGCAATTATGATTTTTGTCTGTTTAATAAAAATGGAAAGATTCCGGTTTTTAAGAATTTTATCCATTCCACGGACACTGTCATTTTAAGGTCTTTGAGTTTCCATAGCGAAGAGCCGGAACTGGAGTTTCATCCTTTTAATAAATCCATTGCACTGCCTCCCATGGCAGCCATACCGACATCCGCTAACGATTTTGATCAATCCTACAAGGTGAAATTTTCGCCCAACCAAAGAGTCGTTTTTAAAGAACCTGGCTATTATTACCTGCCATCCGGAAATTCGCCCAGCCAGGGTTATGGATTTATGGTTGTGGAAAATTATTTTCCTGGTGTTACAAATCCCATGGAACTCATTGATCCTATGGTGTATATCAGCACGAGGGAAGAAAGGAAGAATCTGCTTGAAGCCAACAACCAAAAGCTGGCTTTAGACCAATTCTGGCTTAAAATCAACAGTCAGAAAGAAACCGCCAGAAAATTGATTCGAAGCTATTTTGAAAATATTGAGTCAGCCAATGCTTTTTTTTCTTCCCACAAAGCGGGATGGAAAACAGACCAGGGCATGGTTTTGGCTATTTATGGACCTCCACCAATTGTATATAAAAATTGGGATTTGGAAGTTTGGCAATACGATAAGTCGGTAGGAGTGGAGAACACTGTTTTTTACTTTGCCCGAAAAAATTATTTAAAAGACCCCAATGTTTGGGAATTAAAACGATTTAACGAATATGACCGCGTTTGGTACGGGGTGGTAGAATTATGGAGAAAAGGAGTTATCAACCGATGAGGCACAATCAGCCTAAGCCCCAGGCAGGAAATCTTGTTTTGGGTATTCATCCCGTTTCAGAATTATTAAAATCTGATAAGGAGATTGAAAAAATATTGATTAACAAAGACCTGATGAACAGGCAGGAAGGCATGGATATTGTTTTTGCATGCCGGAAAAGGGAAATTCCCTATCAGCCTGTACCAGTTGAAAAACTGAACAGAGTTACACAAAAAATGCACCAGGGTGTAATCGCCTTTGTAAGTCCAATCACATACCAAAAGGTAGAAGACATCCTTCCATTTCTTTTCGAAGATGGAATGGTGCCTTTCTTTTTGGTACTGGATAGAATTACAGATGTTCGAAATTTTGGGGCCATTGCAAGGACAGCCGATTGTGCAGGTGTCCACGCCATCATTATTCCTGAAAAGGGAGGTGCCCAAATCAACGAAGATGCAATGAAAACTTCTGCCGGAGCGCTTAACCACATTCCAATTTGCAGAGAAAGAGATTTGGGAAGGACACTTAACTATTTAAACGACAGTGGACTGACAATAGTAGCTTGTACAGAAAAAGGAGCAGAATCTATCTTTGAAACCAGCTTTACCGGACCTTTGGCCCTGGTAATGGGTTCTGAAGAAGATGGAATTTCAGAGTTTCTTTTGCGGAAGGCCCACCATATTGCCCAGTTGCCCCAGGTCGGTAAAATAGGCTCATTAAATGTGAGTGTTGCCGCAGGAATCGCTATGTATGAAGCACTTCGTCAGAGACTTGCTGAGAAATTGTAAAATGCCTTGTTTGCGAAAGGTTGATTTGAACCTGTTTTAGCCAAATCCGATGAATAGTTTCCCTTTTTAAAATATTTAAAAATCAGAAAAATCCATGAAAATATCTGTAATCCATGCTGGTATGTTTAAGCTCGATGGAGGGGCCATGTTTGGTGTTGTTCCAAAAAGCATGTGGAATAAACTTAATCCGGCAGATGAGAACAATATGTGCACCTGGGCCATGCGTTGCCTTTTGGTAGATGATGGAGTAAATAGGGTTTTGATCGATACCGGAATGGGAGATAAACAGGATGAAAAGTTTTTTTCTCACTACTATCTTCATGGAAATCATAGTCTTATGAATTCATTGGAGGTGCATGGCTATAAACCAGAAGACATCACGGATGTTTTTCATACCCATCTTCACTTTGATCATTGCGGTGGCGGCATCAAAAGAACCGAAAACGGATTTGCAGCAACTTTTCCGAATGCGAAATATTGGGTTGATAAAAAACATTGGGAATGGGGCATCCATCCAAATGCGAGAGAAAAGGCTAGTTTTTTAAAAGAAAACTTAATGCCGATGTCAGACTTAGGAATTTTAAATTTTTTGCCGGAAGGCACCGATTCCCCATGGAGCTGGATGGAAATGTTCCGATGTTTTGGGCATACTGAATCTATGATTTTGCCTATCATTGACTCAGGAAAGGGTAAAATAGCATTCTGCGCTGACCTTTTTGCATCTTCTCACCACATTCCGATGCCCTATGTAATGGGTTATGACATGCGGCCCTTGGAAACCCTTGCCGACAAACAGCGGTTTTTTGAAAGGGCTGTTTCAGAAAACTGGACCTTGTTTTTTGAACATGACCCTGTTACGGAATGCGCCAATCTGGAAATTGGGGAGAAAGGAGTAAAAGTTAAAGAGCGGTTTTCCTTTATGGGTTGATCCAATTGGCTTCGATTCCGCCCTCCTGATATTTGAACAAAGCTCTTTTGTGGCCCTGGCTGCATAGAAAAAGCCAGTCAATTTGATTTATTTCAAACGAGACAGAAATAAAATTCCTTTTGCCATTTTCACTTTCTTCTTTTTTGGGATCAAAACCTTTGAGATGAGGAGGTAAAGTATCAAAACTGTTTGATAAGCGGTGGCCGGGTGGTTTTTCACTCAGATAATATTTACGGGCACTTAGTCTGGTTTCTTCCCAAAGCGTTTCAAATTCCGGACCTTCAATATGAAAGTTGGGTTTGGCTTTTATTCTGAGCTGAATCCTTCGGGCCGGGTCGTAAAACAAGATAGAAACTTCCTTTGTGTTTTTCAATTGATTGATTTTCGGTGCCCGCACATCAGAATGAAAGAAAATCAATCTTTTTTCGGTATCTACTTTTCTCAAAACTACTGTCCGAAGGTCTACCCCGTCTTCAGTGGCAGTGGCAAGCGCAAAAGTATGAAATGGGTCTTTTCCTTTATTGCAGCCTGTATTTAAAAGAGTCCAGCATTCCTTTTCTATTTTCAATAGTTCAAGGTCATTTGCCAAAATCTCTGAAATGACTTTCTGTTCTACCATAATAGGTTCATGAAGCATATCTATAAAAAATATCCAAGTCTTAACACATTTCCATCACCTTTGTTTTCTAAAAATCTGATTTAAGAGAAATTAGTTATTACTGCCTTGGAAGACACAATACCTGGATTAGAAATTTTAGCCTTTTGCAGGAATCTATCCGCGAAAGAGGCAGAAGCACTTCCATTTAAAAAACAGATTTTTTCAGGGATTGAAAATCAATGGTTGGTTAACCAGTTTTATGCTTTAAAAGCAGCAAAGCAAAAAATTCCTGGCTGGTGGGAAAATCTGGAAATCATTTATCCTGATAAGCTAAGTGTGGAACAAGCTACCTCTGAGTGGATTGCAAGATGGAAGGCCGGTTTGATTCCTGAGGATTGTAAACTGGTAATTGATGGGACAGCTGGTTTGGGTTTGGATTCTTATTTCTTAGGCTCAAAGTCGGAAAAACTCATTGCATTTGAATTGCAAAATGACAAAGCTAAACTTTTGGAATTCAATCTTGAAAAGTTGGGTTTGCAGAATTTTGAAGTTTTTACAAATGACTTTGAAATGGCCCTGGAAGAACTTGAAATACCTTTTCCTGAAAAAACAATTGTCTACATAGATCCGGATAGAAGACCTGAAATTGACAAGAAGATTTTGTCCTGGCAAGCTTCGAAGCCAGATTTATTTGCCATCTACAAAACCTGCATGGATAGAAGATTGAAACTCATGGTTAAACTTTCGCCGATGGATAATCCGGAAGAGCTTTCTCAAAAAATGCCTGGCATTTCTAAAATTTGGGTTGTTTCACTTCAGCAGGAAGTAAAGGAAGTTTTGGTCTGTTGGAATTTTGATTTAAAAAGCGAAGGCTTTAATTATCAGGTAGTTGAAATTCAGAAATCCGGCTGGTTTCATGAGTTAAACATTTCAAGGAATAAGGCTCAAATCCTTAGAATTGAGAAGCCAACCAAAGAATCCTACTTGTATGACCCCTGGCCAGCCCTAAGAAAAGGATTTAAGTCGCCTGATTGGATGATTCCTGCTGGATTTCAGACGATTTCACCAGAAGCGCAACTATTTACACATACTCAATTATTGGAGGATTCACCATGCAGGGTATTTCAGATAGTGGAATTGATTTTAGTTTTTTCGGAGTTTATTAAACTTTGGAAAAACAAACCATTGAATGTGGTAAGTAGAAATTTTCCCGTATCCTCTGACGAAATGAAAAAAAGAAACAAATGGCCAGATGGGGGAGAATACTTCCTGTTTTGTTTCCAAACGCTTGAAAAGCAGAATACTTATGTGCTAGCAAAGCGGGTTGAGCCTGTTTATTCGGAACAATTTTGGAAAAAATTGAATTGAATCTGCGCTGAATTTCTTGCGTTTGATTTTTGATTTCCTACTTTTGCATTCCGGTTTCGGTTTAGTATTGAAACTAGGGCTTGTAGCTCAGCTGGTTAGAGCACCTGACTCATAATCAGGGGGTCCATGGTTCAAGCCCATGCAGGCCCACAAATTTTAACATTTGTGCATTGAATCCTCTGGTTTGTTTCGGAGGATTTTTTATTTTAGAATGAAGAAAAAAATTGTCCTTTTTGGTCCCGGGCCTTATTTTAAAGGTGGGCTGGCTAATTATAACATTTCACTTGCCAAGGCCATGGATGCGCTTGGCATTTGGGATGAAGTGCACCTCGTTTCCTGGACTCAACAATATCCGGCGATTATTCCCAGAGACTTTGCAGACAGGAAATCCAGAGAGGATAAGCTGGGTGGCACACAGGTCAAAGTTCATTATTTGACGGATTATAACAAGCCTTCTACCTGGTCAGGAACTGTAAATTTGATTAAAGAAATTGATCCTCAAATTGTTGTAATCCAATGGTCTATTGCCTTGCAGGGTTTGCCTTTGGGTTTTATTGTTAAAGGATTAAAAGAAAAAACCAATGCTGAAGTTTTGTTTGATCTCCATTTTGTCATTCAAAAGGAGCAGAGTTTTATCGATTCATTTTTCACAAAATTTGCTTTAAAGCATGCTTCCGGATTTGTGGTCCATGCATACAAAACGGTTGAAGAACTGAAGGAGATCTTTCCAAATCAGAAATTTCATGTGTCAGAAATAGGGGAGAGGGTAAGCGAAATTGCGGGCAGCAAGCCTGTGATTAAACTATTTCATCCTGTATATGACATGTTTAAAGTGGACCCTAATTTTGACAAGGAAAAGTTTAAGGCAGAGTTTGGTTTAAAGAAAAATGTGTTTCTGTTTTTTGGTTTTATCCGGAAGTATAAGGGATTACATTTTTGTATCGAAGCTTTTTCTAAACTAACTGAACAACACAAAGATGTCTCTTTACTGATAGTAGGGGAGTCTTTCTGGAAAACATTGGATGAAACCAAGTGGGTGAACATAGCCAAAAAGCTGGTTTTTAATACTGCCAAAAAAATTCTTGGAGGGGGCAAAGAAAATGAAACCGATTATAATCCACTGGCGCTCATTGACCAATTTGGATTAAAGGATAATGTGGTGGTTGTTAACGATTTTGTTCCCAATGAAGAGGTGTACAAGTATTTTCAGATGAGCGATTGTATTTTGCTTTTTTATGAATATGCAACTCCAAGTGGCGTAGAGTCAATGGCTTATAATTTTAAAAAACCAATTCTCGCATCAAAGGTGGGTCATTTTCCGGAAACCATTGAGGACGGTGAAAATGGGTATCTTGCAAATGATGCCGATGTTTCAGATATGGCAAAAACCATGGAAAGGTTTCTGCAATTTCCAATTCCGGAATCTAATATGGATGAAATGGCCCAAAAGTTCAGTTGGAAAATTTATGCTGAAGCCATTTCCAGACCTTTGCTTAAATAAAGTCCAAAAAGAATTTACAATTTCTATTTTTAGTTGGACC
>JAIXQU010000054.1 GCA_027485575.1 Cytophagaceae bacterium | reverse complement strand
GAATAGATTACGCCGCCCATCTGCATTTCTCCTTTTTTGCTTTTTACCATTTTTCGTTGGTTAGCCACTATGCCAACGGCCCAACCATCTATCCTTGCATAAGCGCAAAGAATGGTTTTTCCATAAAGTGCTTTGTACTCTTCCCATTCAGAATTATCACAAAGCCTTTTCAGGATTTCTGCCATATCATAAGGTTTGGATCTGTCAAAAGGAAAAACATCTGGAAGGGTTGCCCAACTCTCTTTTGGTTCTACCGCTGCAACCCTGCTGAACTCAGCCCGGGGTTGACCTCCCATTTTATCTACAATGTTGCGGATGGATTGAAGACAAGTCTCATCATTGGGATGCTTATAATCTGTAACTCCTGAAATTTCACAATGCGTAGTTGCACCTCCCAGTGTCTCATTGTCAATATCTTCTCCAATGGCTGATTTCACTAAAAATGAACCAGCTAAAAATACAGAACCTGTCCCATCAACTATCATGGCTTCATCGCTCATGATGGGCAAATATGCCCCACCAGCAACACAAGAACCCATGATGGCTGAAATCTGAACAATACCCATGCTACTCATGATGGAGTTGTTTCTGAAAATCCGTCCAAAATGCTCTTTGTCAGCAAATACGTCTGCCTGCAATGGAAGGTAAATTCCCGCAGAATCAACAAGATAAATAATTGGTAATCTGTTTTCTATGGAGACTTCCTGCGCCCTTAGGTTTTTCTTCGCTGTGATAGGAAACCAGGCACCTGCTTTCACTGTGGCGTCATTTGCAACAATCACACACATCCGACCACAGACATATCCAATCCCTGCAACAGTTCCACCTGAAGGACAGCCGCCTTCTTCTTCATACATGCCTTCTCCGGTGAAAAGCCCCAGTTCCATAAATGTGGAATCCGGATCAGTTAAAAGTTGAATTCTCTCTCTGGCAGTGAGTTTCCCTTTTTTCTTGTGGGCTTCTATCCGCTTGGGACCTCCACCAAGTTTGGTTTTGGTCCTTTTGCTTAGTAATTGGTTTTCTAATTCTGTAATCGATGCTGCTGCGACTACCATGCCTTCATGGCTCATTGTTAACTGTTTAAAATTGGTGTAGAAAGGGCAAATTAGAGGGTTTTTGGCCAAAGAAGCTAATGAAAATAAGTCATTTTGATTTTTTCGTTTTTCAAATATTAACTTTTGAAAATCCGGAGGTTGGTTTTTAAAAGAAATTAATCAACCACGTGGTTTAAGTCACTGTCCATTTCAATTAATATCACTAATAATGAAATGGAAATAGGGTTTTGAATGGTTGTATTTTAAAAGCACATGGAAGATTACGGACTGAGGCTACCCGACAGGCGGGACTTTTACCACAAAACTTGATTTGAAATCTACTTAGGCTGATCATTATCCACAAAACTTACTTTAGAACATGAAACCCCACTTTTTAGGTGGGTGCAGTTGCGCTGCCCTTCTGTATGTTGTATGCGGTTGGTCAGTGCGTTGGCTTTCCGCAGAGGCGGTAAAAGTAGTCTGGCTTGAAAATATGCATAACTGTGAAGCCTTGGCCGTATGTCGGCTGTGTTCTTTCATTATGCTGCCTTCTGTTTGTATAAATGCTGTTGGAATTCTATGAATAGTCTGCTGATGTTGGCAACATTGCCCAAAATATCTTTTGCATCCTCAAGCGATTGATATTTGTTTGTGAGCAAGATGGGGAGTTTCTCCTGGTCAAGTTCTTCTACGCCTGTTTCAATATATTTGATCAATACAAATTCTATAAACTCTTTTTGTTTGTTGTCCAGCAAGGCAAAGATGGTGGCTTGTGCTGCTGCTACTCTTGCTTCCCTTGTCATGGGTTTTGTCTCGCTGTTAAAAACATATTCCAAGACATCAAACAGGTCGCTTTTTTCAGCATCGATCAGTTTCTGTAAAGTGGTCAATTCATCTTTGCCGAAACCTGCTGCATCTAATTTCTCTAAAAGTGTTCGTCTCGTTAGTGGATTGCTCCAAAGTGTCCGCAACTCCTCTTCACTTTTGAATAGGTTTGGCAATTCGCCAAACAGATTATTCAAAAATTCTTCTGCTGAAATTGGTTTGCCGTCTGCACTCCAAAACGAAGTAGAAATCATTGATTGTATTTCACGTTCCTTGCCGTCTTTCAACTTCACTTTTATTTTTTGTCGCTTTTTACAATTGCAATTTAGTTCACCACAAATTTCGCAGGGCTCTTTCGGTTTCTTTTCGCAAACGCAAGGTGTTTGTCCGCAAACTTTACAAGGTTGTGGCGGTGGTTTGGGTCCCGTTTGACATTCACAAACTAATTGTCCGCAAACCTCACAAGGTAAAGCATCACCGTCCCATTCAGGGTCTGCAAAATGGTGGTAAGCATCTACAAAATCATAGATGGTAAAAAAGTCTTTGCCATCAAACAAACGTGTTCCTCGTCCTACAATTTGCTTAAACTCTATCATTGAGTTTACTGGTCGCATCAAAACGATGTTACGGATATTCCTTGCATCAACTCCTGTTGAAAGTTTTTGAGAAGTAGTTAAAATGGTTGGGATTGTTTTTTCGTTGTCTTGAAACTCTCTTAAAAACTGTTCACCTATTTCTCCGTCATTGGCAGTTACACGAACACAATAATTCGGGTCGGTGCTTTTCTTGTATTGGTTTACCAAATCACGAACTGCGGCAGCATGGTCTTGTGTCGCACAAAAAATTATGGCCTTCTCTTTTTGGTTGGCATCGTCCAAATAAATCTGAACACGTTTTGCCTCTCTTGCTTTTATCTCAATTATTTTATTGAAGTCGGGTTCGGTGTAAAGTCTGCCTTCTTCAATTTCCCCTTCTATTATTTGGTCATCACTGGTGTAGATGTAATCATCAAGGGTTGTCTTGATGCGTTTTACTTTGAATGGGGTTAAGAAACCATCGTTAATGCCTTCTTTTAGCGAATAGACGTAAACAGGTTCACCAAAATATTTGTACGTATCTACGTTGTCTTTGCGTTTGGGTGTGGCTGTTAAACCCAACTGAACGGCTGGCGAAAAATATTCTAAAATGCCTCTCCAGTTTCCTTCATCGTTTGCTCCGCCCCGGTGGCACTCGTCAATAATGATGAAATCAAAATAATCGGCGGGGTATAATTGATAGTTGATAGGTGATAATTGATAATTGGAATGCGGTTCGGCTGCTATAGACCAATTTTCTTCTTCATTTTCCATTGTCAATTCTCCATTATCAATTGCATTGGTCATAAATGTTTGAAAAATGGTAAAGAAGATGCTGCCGTTTGTGGGCACACTTCCTTTTTTACTGATTTCTTTTGGGCTAATTCTTATCAAAGCATCTTCGGGAAATGCTGAAAAAGCATTGAAGGCCTGGTTGGCTAAAATATTTCTATCTGCTAAAAAAAGTATTCTCGGTCTTCTGGCGTGATAAACATTTCTTCCGTTTTCTTCATTTTCAATTTTCAATTTTCCATTATCAATTGCCGAAAGGTTCCAACGGGTTTGAAATAATTTCCACGCAATTTGAAAAGCAATAAATGTTTTTCCTGTGCCTGTGGCAAGGGTTAATAAAATGCGGTCTGCATTATTGGCAACGGCTTCTAAAGTGTTGTTTACAGCAATTTCCTGATAATATCTTGCTCCTTTTGAGCCGCCCACATCTTCAAACGGAATGGCAGAAAATTTTTCTCTCCATTCATTTTGAACTGCAAAAGTTTTATTCCAAAGTTGTTCGGGTGTGAGGTAATCTGCTACCAAACCTTCCGCACCTGTTTTCATACAGATGCTGTAAATCTCTTTTCCGTTGGTGCTGTATGTGGTTTCTAATTTTAGTTTCTCTGCATATTGTTTGGCTTGTGCCACACCTTCACCTACGCCCAAATCATCGCTTTTGGCTTCAACTACTGCCAGTTTAATTCCCTTGTAAACCAACACATAATCGGCAGTGAGTTTTTTTGACCTTACGCCCCCTGTTTGAATTTTACCTGCGGTAATGTTGTATTCACGTAGGATTTTAGAGCCTTCAACAACACCCCAACCACAAGCCTTTAGCTTCGGGTCAATGCGTTCTGCTCTGGTTTCGGCTTCGTTCATTGTTCTTCTCCTTTAATTGCATTTACGATTAATCTTTCCAGTTGGTCTTTCGGCAATAATTGGTATTCCCCAACGCCAATGGGCTTATGGATGTCTTGCAAAGCAATTTCCACATCTAAATGGTCCTTATCGGCACAAAGAATAATACCAATGGATTGATTTTCGTTTTCTCCTTTTTCTAATTTGTCAAGCAAACCCAAATACAAGTTCATTTTGCCAATGTATTCGGCTTTGAAACTGCCGATTTTTAATTCTATGGCTACCAAACTCCGCAACCCACGATGAAAGAAAAGCATATCTACAAAATATTCTTTTCCGTTGTATTCCAGGCGGTGTTGATTGCCGATAAATGAAAAACCTTTGCCCAATTCCAATACAAAATGTTTAATTTTCTCTATCAGACGTTTTTCTAATTCCAACTCTTTTACAGGTTCGGTTATGCCTAAAAAACCAAGATTGTAATGGTCTTTGAATACTTCGTTGGCATATTCGGAATGAATGGCGGGAAGCGTTTCATTAAAGTTGTGCGATTTGATTTGTTTTTGCTTTTGGCCGAAACCATCCATTTTTATGGCATTGAGCAGCAAATCTCTGCTCCATCCTTTTTCAATGGTTTCCTTGGCATAAAATGCTACCGCTTCAAGTGATGGCGCTTTGTTGATTAATAGCAAATTATGTCCCCATGGTAAAACTGCTACGGCTTGTAGCAGTTTTGGGTCGGCCAAATAATAACGCTCAAAAAATAGCTTCATGTTCCACAAATTGCGGGGCGATAAGCCCATATCGGGAAATTCGGTTTTAAGGTCTGCCGAAAGTTGATTAACAACACTACTGCCATACCCTTCGGAAAGTTGTTTTTCAAACAACAATTTACCCAGATTCCAGTAAACGGATTGCCTGGAGGCATTTATCTGTCTGGCAACCATAATCCGGGTGGAGCGAATTTGCTCCACGGCTTGTTGCAGTAGGTTGCCGTATTCTTCCTGGCTAATGATTGCTATTTCGTTTTTCATACGGCTGTTGCTGTTTTTAAATCTCCACTAAACGCCTTTTGCAAAACGGATTTTTTGAGTTCTTCTAAGTCATTTATTTTTTGCTGATAAATGGCTTCTAATTTTTGAGATTGTACAAGCAACTGTTCAAGATTAATGACAATCTGTTTTTGATAGTCAATTGGCGGTATGATATGGTAAAATTCCCTTTGCTTAGTTATAGGCACTTGGTTTCTTGTTGATTGACGCATAATGATTTCATACTGCTGCTTAAACTCTTTGGAACGCATATAATTAGCTAAATATTCAGGCAGTATGTATTCGGTGTTACAACGATAGTAAGATAATGATGTCCCTAAAATCACCTTTTCTTCTTCAGTTTTTAATATTGCAACGGGACCTACCGTTGCGTTATGTGCAAATAAAACATCATTGTTTATTGCTACACCCTTTCTGAATGTGGCGGCTTTTTCAGGTGAAAGATGTTTTGCCAATGAAAAATCAATGTTTGTTCCTCGTAAGCAGTTTGCAGAGATATATGGCACACCTTCATTTTTGAACTCTTCCCTCTTGGGATAATCTCCTCCGTGATTACCATCAAGATGACTAACTATCCAACCTTTTTCAAGCAACGTTTGCAAGGTATCTTTAACCCAACCCTGCCCTTTATTCTCAAACACCCCTTGCAAATAACTTTCAAAAAGTTCTTTGGCGTTTTTGAGGTTTTGTTCTGCATTGGCTTTTGCCTTGGATATGGCGGCACCTGCGGCATCTAATATGGCTACGATGCGCTGTTGCTCGGCAAGGGGTGGAAGGGGGATTTGAAAATTATTAATTTGCTCTGTGCTTAAGTTTGGTTGTGCTGCACCAGCTGCAATTCTTAAGCTCTCCTCAACTTTTGTAGATAGGAAATAATAGAGAAATGGCTTTAGTATTTCTTTTTTAGGAATGAATTTTCCAACACGTTGATTTAAATAAAAAACTGTATCAGTTGTATTAATCCCAAGTTTGCCTGTTGTTGCTCCAGACATTGCAACTACTATATCATCTTTGACAACTTTAAATCTATCAAAATTCTCTTTGTAATCTTTTGCATCAAAATACACCAGTTCATTTATTTCTAATGACTGATTTTGAATGTTTGTTATTCTAAGAATTGGCAAACCTGTTTCTTTGTATGTGTTGCTTTTGAAAGCAAATCCATTTTGGAAATCACATACATCACCCAACTTTCTTATTTCCCAACCTTGTTTCATATCAGTACCAAAATTGAGTTCAAAATATCTGCACTTTCTTCATCCAAGGCTTTCATTGCTGACAATATTTCTTGCGGTTGGCGTAAAGCGGCTTCTTCTTTTTTGTTTGGGTTTTTGGCACTAAGGTCAAAGGTTTTTTGGTCAATGCCTGCCTTGCCGTCAGGCAGGTCTTTTACAGCAATACTCCACGAGTTTTCGCTTTCGGCTTTTGTTTTTTGCAGTTCAATAAAGTCTGCCAAATCTTTTTCATTTAGTGGATTTCCCTTTCCTAAATTCCTGTCTAAGTTCAATTGATAGAACCAAACTTTTTTAGTTGAAGAACCTTTTTCAAAAAACAACACAACCGTTTTTACACCTGCACCTGTAAATGTTCCTGCTGGCATATCCAATACAGTATGTAGGTTGCAATTTTCAAGTAGCAACTTCCTCAAACTCACAGAAGCATTGTCGGTATTGCTCAAAAAAGTATTTTTAATAACTACACCTGCTTTGCCACCTGCTTTCATAATCTTAATAAAGTGTTGCAAAAATAAGGAAGCCGTTTCGCCCGTTTTTATTGGGAAGTTTTGCTGCACTTCGGCTCTTTCTTTTCCACCAAATGGCGGGTTGGCCAATACAATATCGTAACGGTCTTTTTCCTGTATGTCGGCAAGGTTCTCAGCAAGCGTGTTGGTATGCACAATGTTGGGTGCTTCTACACCGTGCAAAATCATATTCATTGTGCCAATGATGTAAGCCAATGATTTTTTCTCTTTACCGTAAAATGTTTTTTTCTGTAAAATTTCGTATTCCTTAGTAGTTAGTTCTCTGCGTTGCCCTGAGCTTGTCGAAGGGTGCTTTAAATACTCAAACGCTTCTACCAAGAAACCCGCTGAACCTACTGCACCGTCATAAATTTTGTTTCCTATTTCGGGTGCAACAATTTTTACAATGGTTTTAATTAAAGGTCGTGGCGTGTAATATTCTCCTCCATTACGACCAGCGTTGCCCATATTTTTAATCTTGTCCTCATACAAGTGGCTCATTTCGTGCTTTTCAGCGTGGGTTCTAAAACGCAATTCATCAATGCGGTTTATTACCTCTCGTAAATTGTAGCCACTTTGTATTCTGTTTTTCAGTTCGCTAAAAATTTCGCCAATTTTATATTCAATGGTGTCGGCACTTTCGGCATCTGCTTTAAACTTTTTGAGGTAAGGAAATAGTTTAAGGTCAACAAAATCTTTTAGGTCGTCACCTGTCAACGCTTTGTGGTGGTCAAGTTTGCCGTCTTTGTCTTTAGGCGTTGCCCAAACTGTCCACTGAAATTCTTTTGAAATAATGTTGGTGTAAGCCTTGCCCGAAAGTTCGGCTGCTGTGGCTTTGTCCTTCTCCAGGTCGTCCAAATATTTAAGGAACAAAACCCAAGAAGTCTGCTCTACATAATCCAGTTCACTGCCACAACCTGCGTCCTTGTGTAGTATGTCGTCTATATTTTTAAAGGTCTGTTCAAACATATTTTATTTTCGTTTTTATCAGATAGCAAAGTTAGTATTCTGATCGGGTACGTTGGCAAAATTTAGCTCTTTTGGTTTTACGCATCTTTGGCTTGGGTATCGGACAAAACCAAATCGAGAAGCACATTCGGGACAAGTTTTGCTACATGTGCGGTTGGTTTTTTTTTGTCAGTTCATAGCCGAACTGTTTTTCTATTATGGTTACTTGTGGCTCCTCATCTTTTTCAATTCCCCACCCCCGCCAAAATTTTTTTTTGAGAAACCCCAAAAAAGCACCGCTTTACTTTATAAAGAGCTTGTAAAAGAAACCCGGATTCAAAAGCAATTTCAAAGGGTTCTTTTGGTATAAAAGGTCTCTGAGCAAATCATTGGTTTGAGGCCTTTTGGATAGGTAATTTAGGAAATTCAGGATTGAACCGCTAAACCATTTCTTGTGTAAAGCCGGGTAGAAAAAGCTTCCGGCGGAATAACTTTTTCCAATTTTTTTGAATAATGACTCTTCGTAATCCTGGAGCTCCGCTTTTGAAAAATCGTTTTTTGCCAAAGCTTCAATTGCTTTTCTGGCAGCATACTTGCCGCTCATGAATGCCTGCGGAATACCGTTTCCGGACATGATTTCTATTAATCCGGCAGAGTCGCCGATGATCATAAAGCGGTCTCCTGCAATTACTTTTTTATGGATGCCAAGAAAAAGCATTGATCCCTCATAGTTTCCAATCCGGGTGGCATTTGAAAATTTTTGTTTCAATACTTTGTTTGATTCGATAAAGGAATCAAAGATTTCTCTCAGGTTGAGGTTTTCGGTTTTTACCTTTTCGAGAGAAACCACAAGGTTTACATTGAATTTCTTATTCGGAAGTGGGGTGATATAAAATCCACCAGGCATCAAATCTTTTTGAAGGAAAAGTTCGGTTTTGTGGCTTTCTACATCGATTCCTTCAAAATGGGCTCGTATGCCTATGGCACAATCACTTTTGGGTTGTTCAAGTCCCAGGATTTTGAGCACGGAGTTGTTTGATCCGGTGGCCACGATAATCATTTTTGCAAGGATTTGTGTTCCATCCTCGGCTTGCAGATGCACCCCTTCTGACTTGTTTTCTATGGCGGTTATTCTGCAACCTTGCCTTAGCGTGGCAAATTCCGATTTCTGAATTTTTTGAATCAGCACTTCATCAAATTCATACCTGGAAACAGAAAAACACCCTGGGACACCAGCCTGATTGTTAAATGGCAAATAATCTATGTTAATTGGATTTCCATTTGGCGGGTAAGTGATTGTATGCCAGATTGGATTCACAAGGCCCTTTTCGTAAAGCGATGTCATGATGTCCGGGTCCAAATCATTGAGCTCCCGGATTACACCGGTCGGCATGATGTCTCCGCAAGGTTTGTTTCTTGGAAATACAGCCGAATCAACAATAAGATGCTTAACATTATTCTTTGATAGCGTTATACTCGCAGAAACTCCTGCTGGTCCGGCACCTATTATGCAAACCTCTGCATCAATCATTTGTGTTTCCAATCGAACTTATTTTCCGGTTTCCGAAGTCAATATGACTCTCTTGAATTAAAATTGTTTTCAAAATTTGAATTTTGAACTTCAAAAACAGTGCAAACCTAAGTTGGCAAAAGAGGAAATCAAATTTCAGGGTTCATTTAGTTTATGGAATTGACAACTTTTTTGCCTTTCCATTTCAATTTTTTTCTGGATTGTGTTGGGTTTGACCCTCAATCACTGGGTTTGAAAAAGGTCTTCAAAATCAGTTTACTCCTCAAATTCAAAAAAAGAATTTACGTTTTTAATAATTAATTTCTGATTCAAATATGCCCGTTTTAAATTAGTTTTGACCTCATTCTTTAACGAAAACCAACTTTCTATCAGAAAATGGATTTATTAGGAACCCTTGTAAAAACCGGAATTCAACTTAAAAGCAGGAGGCAAAAAAATAAACGAACACCCATTGAAGCCCAAATGAAAGTGCTTCAGACTCTTTTGGCCAAGGCCGAACATACAGAGTTTGGAAAAGCCTATAATTTTGGCATGATGGTGGGCTTAAGAAAAGCCGGAGACCCAAAGGCAAAGTACAAGCAATTTTGCAGAAATGTTCCTACGCACACCTACAATCAAATATTTGAAAAATGGTGGAAAAAGACGGTTAAAGGGGAACCCAATGTTTGCTGGCCGGGCACTACAAAGTTTTTTGCCCTTAGTTCCGGGACATCAGATGCTTCCACCAAGCATATTCCGATTACGAAAGACATGATAAAGGCCAATCAAAAAACAAGCATCCGACAGATTCTGACACTTTCGTATTTTAAGAATTTACCCGGCGATTTTTTTATTAAAGGTATTTTGATGCTGGGAGGTTCTACAAATCTCAATTTCAATGGCATAAGTTATGAAGGTGATCTAAGTGGAATTCAGACCAGCCAGATTCCGTTTTGGTTTCAGCCATTTTATAAACCCGGGACTAAAATTGCGCAGGAAAAAGATTGGTCCAAGAAGCTGGATGAAATTGTTTTAAAGGCCAAAGATTGGGATATCGGCTGCATTGCCGGAGTTCCGGCCTGGATTCAGATTTTGCTTGAGAAGGTCATAAAGCACTATAATTTGAAAAACATTCATGAGTTATGGCCCAATTTTTCGGTTTATGGTCATGGCGGAGTTTCATTTGAACCCTATCGAAAGGCATTTGACAAATTGGTAGGAAAGCCGCTCATTTATCTGGAAACCTATCTGGCTTCTGAGGGATTCATCGCCTATCAGGATAAGCCTGATACCACCAGTATGAAGCTGGTAAGTGACAATGGAATCTTTTTCGAGTTTGTTCCTTTCAATGAGGAAAACTTCAATTCCGATGGAGATATGGTGGCCAATCCACAAACGCTTTTGGTGGATGAAATTTCAGAAGGAAAGGACTATGCCATTTTGATTAGTACCTGTGCCGGCGCATGGAGGTATCTGATTGGGGATGTGATTAAATTTACCAATAAGGAAAGAGCGGAAATTGTAATTACCGGAAGAACAAAGCATTATATCAGTCTTTGTGGTGAGCATCTTTCCGTTGAAAATATGAACAAAGCCATTGCCATGGTTCAGGACGATTTTAACATAGCCATCACAGAATTTGCAGTTACAGGCATAAAATCAGGAACACTTTTTGGGCACCAATGGTTCGTTTCTTGTGACGAGCCTGTAGACGAAGTGGCTTTAATCAAAGCCATTGATGACAAGCTTAAAATTCTCAATGATGATTATGCCGTAGAACGGGGACATGGATTAAAAGAAATCAAAGGCCAGGTTTTACCACTAAGCTTTTTTCATAAATACCTGGAGAAAAAAGGAAAAATAGGCGGTTCTCATAAATTTCCACGGGTGCTCAAAAACCACCAGGTAGAAGAATTTGAAAACCTGATTCAGGAACTGAGAAAGGACGGTTAATATCTACCTTCTTCCAGCATTTTTTTAAACTTCTGGTATAGAGCCGTTTGCTTTGACTCTAGAGAAATGGGTCTTCCCTGAATCCAGGCCTGACTTAGCTTTTGTGATTTCATATCGAGTGCATCGCCTTCGCTGAGGAAAAGAGTGGCATCTTTCCCAACTTCAATACTTCCAATCTGCTTGTCCAGACCCAGAATTTTTGCTGAATTCAGGGTAATTAACTGAAGCGCAATTTCCGGGTCAATACCTTCTCTTGCAGCACTTCCTGCCAAAAAACCAAGATTTCTGCTGCCCATGATTTCCATGTCACCTTCATAAGTCAATGCACATAAAATGCCGTTGTCAAGTAATCTTTTGGGCAATTCTGTAGGCAAATTGGGGTGATCCTCTGGTTTGATTGGTAAACTATGAATCCGTGAAAGCAAAACCGGTATTTTTCTGGTTTTTACCAGTTCCATTACTGAAAGCACCTCTGAGCTTGTAACCAAAACTACTTTTGGGATCTTCATTCTTTCCACAAATTGAAGACCGGAAACAATGTCTGCTGCATATTGGGCATTGAGATACAAGGCGATTTTTCCTTCAAGTACTTCCTTAATAGTCTCCAAACGCGTATTTAAACCCGTGGTTTTATTTCTGTTGTACATCTGGGCATCGATGAAAAGTTTTTCTATTCTTTCAATGTCTTTTCCGGATTCTTTAGATTTTTCAACAGCGCCAGGCTCGGCCCACCAACCTGAGTTTTTATACTTTGATGGCCAGTTCATATGTAAACCGTCACGAGGTTTGATGGCAGCATCCTCCCAGTTCCACGCATCAAGCTGAACTACAGCAGACAAGCCCATAATTTCCTTTCCTCTTGGAGAAATCTGAGCCATTAAGATGCCATTATTTCTGATGGTCGGAATCAGGTCGGAATCGGTATTGTAAGCTGGTAAGGTGTGTACATTAGGATTTTCATTTCCGGTTTCTGCCATATCCAAAGTAGCCCTTACCGCGTCAATTTCATCCAATCCCAAAGGAGTGTTCATGGAAATAAATCCTGGATAGAGATGTTGTCCTTTCGCGTCAATTACTTCAAACTTCGAAACATCCTCGTTTGATGTCGACCCAATTTGAGTTTTTGAAACGGAAATGATCTTTCCTTTTTCTAATTTGACAATGCCATTTTCGATTTTTGAGCCGTTTCCGATATGGATTATTGCATTTTTAATCAAAACTGGCTTGGCCGATAATTTACCTGGAGTCGGTACTTGAGCTTGTGAAACTACTGTTAAACAAGTAATTAGCCAAATGGAAAGACATTTGGAGATAGATGTAGGCATGGTCATTGTGTGTCAAAAGTAAAAAAATGTACGAATGCATCATTCCTGTCCAAAAAAAATCACTCCTTTGTGCAACTTTTTCAGGTGTTTAAATTCATGAATTTCAAAGCCATCTCAGGCATATTATTCTTCTCTATTTTGGGATCTTGTGGTGATAAGGAAGACAAGACCCATCCGGTTTTAAAGGATATCACACAAGCAGTTTATGCATCAGGAAAAATCTTTCCGGTGGATTATTACAGGCTAAATGTGAGCATACCAGGTTACATAAAGGAAATCTATGTCAAAGTGGGCGACACCGTGAATGTGGGTGAACCGCTTTTTGCGATGAAATCTGAGGTAACCAATTTTAACGTAGCCACGGCAAAAAACAACCTGGATTTGGCTACTTTAAATGCTTCTGAAAATTCCGCCTTTATGTCTTCTGTAAAACAAGACGTCAATCTGGCCCGGGAAAAAATGGAACTCGATTCCGTAAATTTTGAACGTGTTCAAGGGTTATCAGAAAGTAATGCCACAACCAAAGTAGCACTGGAGCAAGCAAAAGCCCAGTATCTGGCTTCAAAGCAAACCCTTCAAAAGGCCAAATCTTCCCTTGCAGCTACAAGAGAAAGACTATCCACAGAAGTAAAAAACGCCCAAAATCTTTACAAAGCCCAGCAATCAAACTCCAATGATTTTACCTATTTTTCTGCAGTAAAGGGAAAGGTGTATGACATCAGTGGGAAACAAGGTGAGTATTTTACACCCCAACAGATTGTGATGGAGCTTGGCAGAATAGACAACTATGAAGTTGAATTGATGGTAGATGAGGCTGATATCCATTATCTTGCCAAAAATCAGGAAGTCATTTACCAGACAGAGGCCTATCCAAATTTATTTCTGGAAGGTAGCATCAAAGAGGTTTATCCTAAAATCAGCAGTACCAACAAAAGCATTAAAGTAATGGCATCCATCAATTTGCCAGATGGAATCAGTATGTATGCAGGCGCTACCCTTGAGGCTAACATCATCAACCAGAAAAAGAAAGGAGCTCTGGTTATCCCACGATATTATCTCAGCAATGATTCTGTAACCATAAAAACCAGGGGAGAAGGCAAAAAGCAAAAGATAAAGGTAGAGCTTGGTGTTGGCAATGTTGAGTTTATTGAGGTTTTAAAGGGATTATCACCGGAAGACGAGGTGTATAAAAGATGATATCCAAGTTTGCCAACCGACCGGTTTTAAGGATAGCCTTTGTTCACTTGATGAGCAAAAAGAGGCAAACGGCTGTGGCTATGCTTGGTGTCATGTTTGGGATTACGGTTTTTATTTTTCAGGCTGGATTGATTACTGGTTTGCAAATCTTTATGCTGGACAAGATTGTAAACAATTCACCGCATGTCCACTTGTACAATGAACCTGATAAAAATCCACCTTCCATTTTAAGTAAAATTTACAATGACGATAGCCAGATGGTTGTTGTCAGAAATCAGAAGCAGAAAGAGATTGATAAAAAGATCAGGAATTCATCCGGAATCATAGAAATTCTGAGCAAAATGCCCGGGGTTTTGGGGGTTGCACCCAATGTGGCCACCCAGGCCATTGTCAAAGCAGGGGTAAAGCAAATTCCGGTTTCTATTTCCGGTGTTGAAATAGACAAAGAAGATGCCCTTTTTAATTTACACAAAGACCAGATTGCCGGTGATTTGAAAAGATTGAATGTAATCAACAACGGAATTATTTTAGGCAAAGGCGTTGCCGATAAGTTGGGCGCCAGCATTGAGGATGTAATTACTGTGGCAACAACGGTTTCTTCAATCGACATGAAAGTGGTGAGCATCACCAGCACAGGCATCACTACCATTGATGACAACAGGGCAATGGTCAATATCCGGATTGCACAGAAGCTGATGAACAAAGACAAGCTCTATATCACCGATGTGAATATGAAGCTTAAAGATGTGGAAAAAGCCGATGCCATGAGCGATGATCTGAATCGTCTTTTTGGTCTTAAAGCCCAAAGCTGGAAAGAAGCCAATGCCAACGTTTTTTCTGTTTTTAAAATTCAAAATATTGCTACCTATCTGGTTATTACTTCTATTTTGATTGTTGCGGGATTCGGGATTTTCAACATCCTTATGATGATGATTTATGAAAAAATGACGGATATCGCCGTGCTAAAATCAATTGGGTATAAGAACCGGGATATCCGGAATATATTTATGGTGGAGGCGATAGTGATTGGTTTTGTAGGTGGGATTCTAGGTCTTGCCCATGGCTGGCTGGCCAGTTTTGTTGCTTCCAAGATCGAAGTGAAACTGGCTGGATTGGTTACACTGGATCACCTGACCATTAATTTTGACCCTATGTTTTATGCGGCTGGATTTGCCTTTGCTTTGGGCACAACCGCTTTGGCCGGGTATTTTCCAGCCCTCAAAGCTTCCAAAATAGACCCTGTAGAAATTATCAGAGGGCATTAGGATTTATTAATCCACAGCTTTTTTTAGAATTTTAACATTTCATTGTCAAACAGTTTTTTTGAGTATCCCATGAAAAACAGAAAACTCAGGATGGGCATGGTCGGAGGAGGACCTGGCGCTTTTATTGGTAATGTCCACAGAATTGCTGCACGTTTAGATGGCCAGATAGAATTGGTTTGCGGGGCTTTCAGTTCAGACCCGTTAAAGTCGGTAGAGGCAGGTAAATCTTTGTTTTTGTCCGAAAACCGGGTTTATGGCAGTTATGAGGAAATGATTTTAAAAGAAAAAAATCTTCCTGAAAACGAAAGAATGGACTTTATTTCCATTGTCACTCCAAACCATGTGCATTTCGGACCCGCGAAAATGGCGCTTGAAAATGGATTTGATGTGGTTTGCGATAAACCCCTGAGCTTTAGTCTTGAAGAGGCCGTTGAGTTAAAGAAAATAGTGGAGGAAACCGGAAGGCTTTTCTGCCTGACCCACAACTACACAGGCTATCCCATGGTGAGGCAGGCGAAAGCCATGGTTAATGCGGGAGTTTTGGGAGAAATCAGGAAGGTTGTGGTAGAATATCCGCAAGGCTGGCTTTCAACTTTTCTGGAAAATGAAGGCCAGAAGCAGGCAGCCTGGCGGACAGACCCTTCCCGTTCCGGCAAGGCAGGTTGCATTGGAGACATTGGGACCCACGCAGAAAACCTGGCTGAATTTATAACAGGTTTGGAAATTGATGAATTGGCCGCAGACCTGACAACCTTTGTGGCCGGAAGAAAACTGGATGACGATGGCACGGTTTTGCTCCGTTTCAAGGGAGGTGCAAAAGGTGTTTTGATGGCAAGCCAAATATCAGTTGGTGAGGAGAACAATTTGAAAATCAGGATTTATGGGGAGAAGGCAGGATTGGAATGGTTGCAAACCGAACCCAATTCCCTTTTGGTAAAACATTTGGATAAGCCCATGGAAACCTACCGGGCAGGAGGAAACAATGGCTATTTGTTTGGAGAATCTACATCCGCCTCAAGGTTGCCGGCAGGTCATCCGGAAGGTTATTTAGAGGCATTTGCAAATTTGTACAGAGAATTTGCACAAGTGATGAGGTTGAAGTCTGAAGGCCTTCCATTTGCCATCAATTTTCCAACTGTGGAGGATGGATTGAGGGGAATGAAGTTTATAAATGCGGTAGTTGCTTCGTCGGAGAAGAATGCAGCCTGGGTGAAAATGTAAGGGATTTGTTTTTTTATAAAATCTGATTTTTGGTTTGAAAAACCTAATTGGTAATGTTAGAAAATGGCATTATTCCAGTCTTAAAAATTCTAAGCTTAAGTTGAATTGAAAATCTTTAATTCAATTCGTGAGCCTAAGTTATGATGCATTTACGTTTTTTGTCAATTCGTAAATTCACAACTCTACACTATTAACTGCCTTAGCCAGGGTCTCTTCTTTAAGAATCAATGCATATTTTTCTAATATGAAGTACCATTGGACATTATTTTCTGAATTTTTGTTTTTCAAATTTAAAGTTAAAGTTGTTTCAAATTTGCTGTTTCAATTTTTTTGAAACCATTTTTTTGAAACAAAGACTGTTTCAAATTTATCGTTTCGATTTTTTTGAAACGGTGATTTTGAAACTGTGTCTCGTTCTGAAATAAGTTTTTCCATTATAGATCTTTTCACCAACAATAACTCTTTTCCAAGCGCATCTTTGTTGGTAGTGAATTTTTATCTATTTCGAGTTGTTGGGCAACCTGTATGCCTTTGGCATAAAGACCCAATAACGACGAAAAGCCAACCCGTTGTCCAGCGTAAAGTTTCTTTACGTCGGGGTGTTGGCAAAACTTAGTTTTGCGTCAATTTGATTTAGGATGTTGATTTTGGTCGCATACTTGTATCCGCATATCCAGAAATGTAACATTTGCCATCACAGGGAAGTGGTCTGAAAATTATGCCCTGCGAGGGACCTGAAGTGAGACACCCACCCATGCAGGAATAGAAAATGAACTGTGATGGGTAGCGATACGATTTTTTAAGGATATTTGGCAAATCGTTTGACCTATTCTTCGGTTAATCAGGTTATAAGCATTTCATAATTAAAGTTCTTAAAAACAGCCGATTAGGCAAAGCAGTTTTGTTAAAAGAAAGTCTCATCAAGAAAATAAAGGTTGCGCCTTTCCTGAAATGGGTAGGAGGGAAGCGACAGTTGATGCCCACCATTTTACAACATCTGCCTGATAAAATGGAAGACCTTCAATATATCGAACCTTTCATTGGGGGTGGGGCAGTTCTTTTTCATTTACAACCAAAAAGGGTAATTATCAATGATTTTAATACGGAACTGGTCAACGTTTACAAAGTAGTCAGGGACGATGTGGAAGAACTTATAGCTCATTTAAAAAAGCATAAAAACGATCGGGATTATTTTTATAAAATAAGGGAATTGGACCGCAATCCTGGCCTGGAAAATTTATCGGATGTCGAGCGGGCCTCCAGAATTTTATTCCTGAACAAAACCTGCTTCAATGGCTTATACAGGGTAAACAAGGCCGGGTATTTTAATGTTCCATTTGGTAGGTATAAAACCCCAAACTTCATCAATGAATCTACGCTGCGGGCAGATAGTCAATATCTGAACCAGGCCAATATTGAAATCTTAAATCTTGATTTTGCTGAGGTTCTGGAAAAAACCGATGATAAATCCTTTGTTTATTTAGACCCTCCTTACCAACCGGTTTCTAAAAGTTCAAATTTTACAGGCTATGTCCAAGGGGGATGGGATGAGAAGGAACAAATCAGACTCAGAGAATGCTGCGACCTCCTGCATGCAAAAGGAGTGAAATTTTTGCTTTCCAATTCATCGGCAAAATTCATTACCGACCAATACAGGAATTACAACATTAAATTTGTTAAAGCCAATCGTGCCATTAACTCTGTCGGTAGCCAGAGAGGTGAGGTAGATGAAGTCCTAATCTGGAATTATTAGTTTCCAGAGCTTTAATAGCAAAATCCTCCGTTTTACTTTTCAGGTACGCCCATATTGACTTTCAACCAATGGACAAGATTGATTTTGTCAATGCCACCATAAAACTGACGAATATATGCCTCGCAATCGCCCTGGATAATTTTTGGTGATATATTGTTCTTGTTGTAGATGTCTACCATGATTTTTATTTCCTGTTTCATTTTTTCCTGGTCCGGAAAAACAACATTAAAAAGACCCAACCGGAGTAATTCGCCTCTGTTATAATACATTAAAGTATATTCACTTATATCTTTTTGGGCAATAGGTTTTTTGTCTACCATGAAAATAGAGGATTGCTTTAAAATAAGGGTATCCTTTTTGGATTCAAGTTTCTTATCAACCGTTTCAACCTTGCCTCTGTTGTTCCAGAGAAAATGAAAATAAAAAAACTGGGCGCCATTTTGGGCAAAAGTCTTTTGGTTGATTCTGATTTTAGCTACTGAATCCAGAAATATAAAAGGTGATTCACAGAAATATTCTCTTAGGTCATCGACAGTGTTAAGAGTCAGATTTTTCCATTCTACCCTGGTTTTGCCAATCATTTTGGCATCATCATAATTTATCCGTGCTCCTTTTTTTTCTTTTGAATTTTTTAAAACAAATCGTTTTCCATCGGACCTGATGAGCCCCACCATATCGGTTTCTCCCTTAAAAGTAAGTTCATCATCCGTAGTCAGGATGTCGCCTGTCTGGTATTCCCGCCCCATATTTTTACTTATTACAGAGCCTTTCATGGTCAGTACATAATAAGTTAAATTTTGCGCAATGGCGCTGAAGGTGATTAAATTAACAAGTAAAATAGTAAGTATTCTTCGGGTCATTTTTTTATCTTTTTCGAAAATTAATTAAAATATTGAATTAAAAATTCAAAATTACTTTAAGCCCGAAATTTCTGGTTAAATTCAGGATGAAACAAATTTGATTTCGAAATTATTATTCTGATGCATCTTTTTCCACTTTTGGGAATTTGATTTTGATGTTTTTCCACTCGGTGACAAACTCCTCTCTATTGGGTGCAAGGTCAATGGCGCTGGCCAGTAGGTTGTAGGCATCCTGGGCAAATTCTTCAGCATCCATTTTGTCTGCTGTGCCGGCTTTCCTCATCAGGTAAGAAGCGTAATTGTAGTTGATGTTCACCTCATATTTATCCGATTTCACCAACGCTTTGTAAAGCACATCCGCCTTTTTAAAATCACCCTTTTTTTCGTAAATATAGGCCTTTGCAAGGGTGAGTTCCACGCTGTTTTTATCCAGGTTGCCAAAATGTTTGATAATTGCCTGGGCTTTTTTTACCTGGTCGGTCTGAACGTATTGTTTGGACAATTCACAGGCGAGTTTAATGTGCATTGGGAATTTTCCATTTCCTGCGACCAAAGTTTTAATGGCATCTTCAGTTTTGTTTTTTTTCAATTGAAGATCAGCCAATTCCAGAAACAGGGTTGGTTCGGACCATCCAATTTTGGCAAGTGTTTGATATTCTTTTTCGGCTTCATCCACGCTGCCCGCCATCCGGTAACAAACGGCTTTGTAAAACCGAATCCATTTCCAATCCATGGATTTTTCTTTCCAAAAGGTTTCTACATTTTTCTGATATTCACCCGTTTCTTTAAAGTTTTCAAGGCAAATGGCAAAAAGGCCAACTGCTTTTTCAGCATCAGCTTTGGATTTAAATTTCCTGGCCTCATCCATGGATAGAAGGGCCAGATTGCTGATTTCCATGGTATTGATTGCCAGAAGATTTTGTATGGCCTTCAAATAGGTCTTTTTATTATCCAGTTTGTGGGCGTGATTCAATGCATTTGAAATTTCCTTCAGAAACTCTAGTTCCCGGTACTTTTCGCTCAGTTCTGCATCATCCATGAGGGGGCTCAATGCATTTGCATAGCCTATCCAATGGATGGGATCGTTTTTAGTTGAATCTTTTTCGCAAAGTTTTTTAGAGGCTAAAAATGCAGAATCGAGTTGTGACCTGTATTTAAGGAGGTCAGGTTGAATAATTTGACCCTTCAATAAAGCGGAGGAAGTAAGGAAAATGAGTAAAATAATTATTTGCTTTCCCTGACAGAGTAAACTTTTTTGCATCATTGTAAGTCCTTAAAATAAAGGAATTCAAAACAAATCGGATATTAAGTAAGTGGGAAGGTTTTTTATTGAAATATCTTACAATGGTGCCAATTACAGTGGATGGCAAACCCAGCTCAACTCCAATTCAGTCCAGGAAACACTTCAATCGAAGGCCATTCTGGTATTTAAACAACCGATTGAAATTGTGGGAAGCAGCCGGACAGATGCAGGTGTGCATGCTTTAAGCCAAACAGCACAGTTTGATTTTGAACCCAGCGATAGTTTGGAACAATTGGTTTTTAAGCTCAATATGGCGCTTCCGCCCGATATTTCGGTTTTGGAGATTTATCCGGTAAGAGCTGATGCCAATGCCCGGTTTGATGCTACCTCGAGGGCGTATCGTTATGTGATTACACAAAAGAAGACTCCTTTTTTGCAAGGACAATCCTTATACCATTATGGAAAATTGGACCTTGATGCCATGAATCTTTGTTGCTATTTGATAAAAAAGGCCACAGATTTCCAGTCATTTACCAAGGTGAAAACCCAGGTAAATAATTTTCTCTGTCATATCATCGAAGCCAGATGGATTAGCGATGGGCACTTGCTTTTTTTTGAGATAGAAGCCAATCGGTTTCTGAGAGGAATGGTTCGGGGACTGGTTGGAACCATGCTCGAAGTTGGAAAAGGGAAAATTTCAGTTTCAGAATTTGAGTCCATTTTGAAATCCGGCGACCGAAAAAAAGCAGGTGAAAATGTACCCGCCTGCGGTTTGTTTTTAACTGCGGTGAAATATCCTGAAGGAATCCGGTTGGGCCTTTAACTTCCTTTTTAGCAGGAGCGTTGTTCAATTTTTTAATTGGCTTTGGGAAACGAGAAGCAAATATTTGAACCCGGATTTGTCAATAGGATTTCATTTTGAGAGGCTAACCCCGAAAGCAAAGTTGTACGTGGCAAGTTTCCAAAAAAATGAGCATGTTAGACTCAGGATGTCCGAACGGTAAATGGTCTTTTGAATAATCCAGAGAATGAAGAATAGAAAAGCGATTTCTTTTCTTTGTAAAAACTGGACTTACTTTGCGATTCAACTTTTTTCTTTTTCAAATTGACAGATTTTAAACGTTCCCTTGGCCTTACCGATTCGGTAATGATTGTTTCGGGGTCCATGATTGGTTCAGGTATTTTCATCGTTTCAGCTGGCATGACCCGGGATTTGGGTTCTGCAGGTTGGCTTTTGGTTGCCTGGGCAGTTGCTGGTTTTTTGACCATTCTTGCCGCATTGTCTTATGGGGAACTTTCAGGTATGATGCCCAAAGCCGGAGGGCAATACGTGTATCTGCAACGTGCTTTCGGTCCGTTTACTTCCTTTTTGTATGGCTGGACGGTCTTTACTGTCATTCAAACCGGTGTAATTGCGGCAATTGCAGTTGCTTTTGCAAAATTTTCAGCCGTTTTCTTTCCGGTATTAAGTCCCCAGAATATCCTTGCCGATTTGGGATTTGTTAAAATAAGTGCAGCACAGATTTTTGCCATTGGTTCCATCGTTTTGATTACCTGGTTCAATACAAGAGGGGTTGATGGAGGGAAATTGGTTTCTACTGTTTTTACGATTGCCAAACTGGTGGCTTTACTGGCCCTAATCGGTTTTGGATTGGCCATAGGAATGGGAACCGATGTGCTTTCTCAAAATCTTTCAGACTTATGGACCCCTTCCAAATTGGTTATTGAACAGGGAATAGAAACCAAAATTCCACTTGCCGGAATGGCTTTAGTTTCAGCGTTGGGTGTTGCCATGGTGGGTTCTCTTTTTTCAAGTGATGCCTGGAACAATGTCACCTTTATTGCAGGCGAAATAAAAAATCCGCAAAGAAATATTCCCCTAAGCCTTTTTTTGGGGACAGTGATTGTGACCATTTTGTACATGCTGGCCAATCTGGCGTATTTGTCTTTGCTTCCTTTGCATGACATTCAAACTGCTACTGAAGATAGAGTCGGAACGGCTGCGGCCTCCATCATCTTTGGCGATACCGCTCAATATTTAATGGCCGGGCTGATTATGGTTTCCACCTTTGGCTGCAACAATGGAATTATTCTTGCCGGAGGGAGATTGTTTTATGCAATGGCAAAAGACGGTTTGTTCTTTTCTAAAGCAGGCATTTTAAACAAAAATTCTGTTCCGGGTTTTGCACTTTGGGTGCAATGTGGTTGGGCATCAGTTCTTTGCCTATCCGGAAAATATGGCGACCTTCTGGAGTACACAACCTTTGCCTCTCTACTATTTTACATAGTTACCATTTTTGGACTCTTTGTTCTGAGAAAAAAAGAGCCTAATGCCGAAAGACCATACAAAGCTTTTCTTTATCCCTACCTGCCTGCTTTATATATCCTGTTTGCTTTTGCATTCTGTATCAATCTGCTGGTTTCTTCTCCTTTTTACACCCTTGCAGGATTAGGCATTGTGGCCCTGGGTGCACCAGTTTATTGGGTGTCAAATTCCAATAAATCACCGGTTTAGTTTTTTAAATAAAAAAGGCAGTCTGAGTTTTAGTGGATTCATTTATCTATCGTCAGGCCATTGAGCTCGTTCCTCAATTTGTCGTTAGAAAAATTCCTAAGATTTCAAGGTTATTGTCCTGATATTTTAGATTTCTATGAAATAAATGCATTTGATAATGCCCAAGGATGCTATTTTGCCGCTTTAAATCGAAATTGAACAAACAAGAAAAGCCAAATGAAAAATAAATACATCGTCAGTTGCCTTTGGATGGTCATCCTTTTGAGTTTTTTCCAAACAGGCTTTGCCCAACCTTTTCAGATGCATAATTTAAAATCTGAAAAAGGAATCTCTCAAAAATTTAACAGTACATCTGCTTTCAACCAGCAGTTCTCGGGTGGAAATTCCAATGGCATTCAAGCGCTGTGGGACATCCGTTTATTTTTGGATGTAACTGCTTTGGGAAGTACCCTTGCCAATGCCGGCGTTTGTTATGCAAAGGGAAATTATTTTTTTTCTGCATGGAATGCGGCAGACCAATTTAGTCTGGTAGATTCTTTGGGTCAGTTTCAAGGTGAAATCACCATAACTGGTGTTGGCGCAGTAAGAGGAATGACTTTTGATGGAACTTTTATCTATGCAGGAAATAATACAACTGCCATCCAGGTAATTAACCCAGTAACCAGACAAAAAGTCCGGCAATTTACAGTGCCCACAACTGTTGGCAATGTAAGGTGGATTACTTTTAACCCTGCTGGTAACAATGGCCAGGGAAGTTTTTTTGTAGGAAATTTTGATACCGATATTTTTCAAATCAATAAACCAACGGGTACAACTGCAACTTTAATCAATTCGATTCCTGCGGCAACCCATGGACTAACCGGCATGTATGGAGTCGCTTACCAACCAAATGGAGCAAATTCTAAATTTTGGGCTTTTGACCAGCAGCAAGTTGAAAGTGCGGCTGTTATTCTGGAATTAGATGCATCGGGAATTCCAACTGGAACGAGAAGAAATCTTGAAACAGACCTGCCCAATGGGGCAACCGGTGTAAGTGCTGGTGGTGCTTTTTTTGCATCCAGACTTCCAGGATTTCCAAACAGTCCATCCCTTTTAGCAATGGGCCAGAATGGAGGAATGATTGCTTATGACCTCAATAGGGTCAATTTCGATGTACAGACGGATAGTATCAATTTGAATAACTATTTGTCTGCCTGGCCAAAATCAATACCCTATTCTGTACGGGCAGGTGGCAGGGTAAGGAATGTTGGTGCATCCAGTACAGGCCCATTCAATCCAAAATTTGAATTTAGAAATTTAGACAATGACGCTTTGATTCAGTCATTTACCGGTGTGGTTAGTTCGATTTCGCCCGGTTCAAATGCCAATATCCAATCTCCGGTCATTAACAATTCTTTATACAATTCGGGTCAAATTTATTATGCCCAGGGCATTTCGAATTTTTCCTCAGATGCAAATCTTAGCAATGACACACTGGGTATTATTTTTGGAATTTCCGACAGTACGCTTGCAAGGGATTTGTCATTTTTCGACCCAACCATAGCGGGTTCTATTGGAATAGGGGCTGCGGCAAATGAACAGAAAGCTTTGGGAAATAAATTTTCTATCCCGGTTCAGGACACCATTACGTCTGTAACTTATTTGTTGGCAGCACCCTATGCTGGCCAAACTTCTTCAATCTCCATTTATAACATGAATGGAACTGCAATTGGGGCAAGTCCAGTCAGGACATCATCGATATACACCGCCACTGCCGCTGATGAGGCCAATGGTGTATTGGTTACTGTTCCGGTTAATCCTCCCTTAATTGTACCTGCCGGTGATTTTTTTGTAGCATTAAATGAACTTGGCGATTCAACTGCCGGTTTAGGAAATTTCTCATCTGTTTATATTCCCAATACATTTTTTGTAAAATGGAATAGTTTTAACAATGGCGACTGGGCAGCTCTTGAAGAATTTGGAGCAACCTTTAGAAAGCCATTCTCCATCTATCCAAACTTTGGAAATAGAAAAGCTACGGCTGTAGTTTCCGCACCTACCGTAACTACAAATACAGTTTCGGCCATCACCACTTCAACTGCCATATCAGGTGGAAATGTAACCGCAGCCGGAGGTGGAGTGGTTACCCAAAGAGGAGTCGTTTGGGGAACCAGTTCTAATCCAACCATTGCAAACCCGACAAGAACGATTGATGGTTCAGGAACGGGCCCGTTTACCTCAAATATAACAGGGCTTTTGCCTGGAACTACTTATTTTCTAAGGGCATATGCCACCAACTCAGCAGGCACATCTTACGGCGTGGAAAGAATTTTTTCAACCCTTTCAAGTTCGACTAATACTTTAAATGTAATCTTCCGGGTTGATGCAAACGATTTTGTTAATTTGGGTGGAATTCTGGTGAATGGCCAGGTAAGTATCGCAGGATTTTTTAATACCAGAGGCGGTGATTTGCCAGATTGGACGCCATCCGTTGGGGCAATGGCAAATATTGGCAATAATGTTTTTTCAAAAGCAGTGACATTCTCAGGTCCAAATGTTTCCAGTGATTCATTGGAGTGGAAATATGTGCAGGGTACAGATTGGGCGGATGGTGATGAAGGAAATGATTGGTTTCCACCCATTCCAGTTAATTGCGTGAAAAGAGGTAGTTTTAACAACCGAAAATTTTTACTTCCTCCTTCTGGCACATTAATCATCTCGTCAAAATGGGCTGAATGTCCAACCATAACTTCTACACCTTTTATAAATACTTCCACCATTCTGGGAATCACAAGTAACAGTGCCACAGGAGGTGGATCTATTTCAACAGATGGCGGGTTTACCATAACTGCCCGTGGAGTGGTTTGGAGTACCAATCCAAATCCGACCATCGCCCTTCCAACCAAAACCAATAACGGCACTGGGACGGGCGTTTTTTCAAGCAATATTTCCGGATTATTGCCTTCTACAACTTATTATGCAAGGGCATATGCAACCAACTCTCTTGGGACTGCCTATGGTCTTGAAGTTCAATTTTCTACACTTGGAGCTGCTTCAATTCCTACCCTGACAACCATTGCACCATCAAACATTGGTCAGACTTCAGCACAAAGCGGAGGAGATATTACTGCCGATGGAGGTGCACTGGTTAACAACAGAGGTGTTTGCTGGAGTACAATTCCAAATCCAACCATTGCTTTACCCACCAAAACATCTGATGGAACCGGAACCGGAATTTTCTCAAGCAACATGTCCGGTTTACAACCTGGCACCACATATTTTGTAAGGGCTTATGCAACCAATATTGTGGGTACAGCTTATGGAAATGAGGTTTCTTTTACCACCAGTTCAATTCCTGTTTTGCCTCCAACTGTTGTAACATCAATCATTTCCGGTATTTCTGAAGTTTCTGCTTTATCGGGTGGCTCTGTCACTTCTGATGGTGGTGGCCAGGTAACTGCAAGAGGTGTTTGCTGGAGTACCAGTTCAAATCCCAATGTTTCTTTAGCCACTAAAACCATTGATGGAATAGGTACAGGAACCTTTAATTCAAATCTTACAGGATTGCTTCCATCTACTCTATACTATGTGGCAGCCTATGCAACCAATAGTGCCGGAACTTCATATGGCGCAGTCAGAACATTTACTACCTTGGCCTGTAATTTTTTAAGTCCGATTTCCGGAGGATCCAATGTCCTTACCTGCATTAATCCGGGTACTACATTGTCAGTTTCCGGGGGTGTGTCTTATCTTTGGAGCAATGGTTCAACAGGTCCGGCTTTATTGATTAATCCAGCTACCACAACAACTTATTCGGTTATTTCCATTGGAGCTGCAGGATGTCCGGATACGGCCAGCGTAACTGTGATTGTAAATAATACAGTTCCACCAAACCCATTAATTAACAATGGGGCTTCTGTAGGTTCTTTTTGTGTTGGAGGCAGCTTGCTGTTAAACAGTTCCGCATCCATAGGGAACGAGTGGCTTTTGAACGGAATTCCAGTTTCAGGGACCAACCAGACTTACCTTGCTACACAGGTGGGTTCTTATTCTGTAAAGGTAACTGACCCTGCAAATGGATGTTTCTCGACTTCAAGTCCATTTGTTACTTCTGTTTTGCCAACTCCAACTATTTCAACAGAACCTGTCAATCAAATAATAGTGGAGGGTCAGAATGCTCAATTTAGTGTTCTGGTGAACCCTCCGGGAGCTACCTACAAATGGCAGTTATTTAATGGTGGAATTTTTGTGGATTTATCAAATTCCGGACAGTTTTCCGGGGTAGAAACAAATACACTAAATGTTTCAAATGTTACCATTTCAGGAAATAATGGGCAACTAATAAGATGTCTGGCCATTGTTGGTCCTTGTTCAGATACAAGTCAATCAGCCACCTTAACTGTTATTACCAATGTCAATGGATTAAAATCCGGTAATGAAATATCATTATTTCCAAATCCAGCCACATCCTCATTGTATTTCAAAGGAATCCAAAATTCAGGGGAAGTAATCCTTTTGGATTATTCTGGAAGAGAAGTATTGAAAACCAAAATAATATCCGGACAGGGATTGAATATATCACATTTGTCATCTGGATTTTATGTATGGAAAGTGATCTCTGAAACTGGTTTATTCTCTGGAAAGTTTTTGAAAGAGTAGGATTGAAACAATGGTCTTGTAATCTGAAAAAGAGGTGGTAATTTTTATCACCTCTTTTTTTTTACTGGCAGAATTCGGATTTTCAATACAACTAAAGTGTTATTGCCAAAAGATTGAAAGTTTTTCACCTTTGCAAAAAAATATAATTTACAATCACCAGTTATGGTGATTTTTTAGACTTTAAAATTTCTTTTATTTGTAAACAAATCTTCCAATCTTTAATACCATGAAAAAAGTTTCATCTCTATTTATCGCTTTAGCATCTCTTGCTTTATCTGCAACTGCCACCGTTCACACAGTGAACAACAACCTGAATGGGCCTGGCCAATTCAGCTCCTTACAAACCGCCATTTCCACTGCAAGTGCGGGTGATACCATCTACATTGCTGCCTCTCCGAGTAATTATTCCAACCCAAGTACGGCTCGTTTTTTATTAGATAAAAAACTGACTTTTATTGGTGTTGGAATGCGGCCGGGAGAGAAAAAAGAAAATTCAGCCCTATCCAGAATTGGAAGCAGGTTTGATATCAATGATGTGGCAGCTAACGGTTCCTCATTCATAGGTTTGTATTTTGCGGGTGTCGGTTCGACGCTCAATGTTTCAGCCAATGTTTCCAACTGCCAGGTTCTTCGTTGTTGGTTTGATGGGTCGAGTTCCCATTTGACATTTAATTCCGGTTCCTTTTCGGGTTGGTTGATTGCCAATAATTATTTTGGATTTAATTGCAGCTCAGGTATTGATATGAATAACAATACCTGCACAAATTTTATCATTCAAAATAATGTATTTGCTGAAATTTCTGGTTGTGGAATTCAAAACGGCTCCTCTGTTGTAGCCATCAATGGTTTTCCAAATTCTGCCAACTGTATTATTTCCAATAATTTGTTTTACGGTGGACAAGGTGCGGGTGTAGCCAATACTGACCGGGCTTTCAATAATATAAGTAATTTCATTATTGAAAATAATATTTTTCATACAATGAGTCCTGCTGGAGCAGCCAATTCAGTATTTAACAACAACATTACTTTTGGAACAGTCGCCAATACACTCCCTTACGGAAGCAATGCAGGAGTCAATAATGTAATTGATACTGACCCTCAGCTCACTACTTTTTCCAACGCCACATTCAATCCCAATCAGAATTTCCAACCTGCTGGTGGCCCCGCAAAAACCGGTGCTGTAGGCGGAGGACAAATGGGTGTTTATGGTGGTAGTTTTAACTGGAATAATTCAGCCGTTCCGCCTATTCCTGTTATCAAAAATTTCAGCATTACTTCCGGGGCAACCGTGCCTGCAGGTGGCAGCATGACCATTAAAGTAACCAGCACCAAGCAAAACTAATTTTCACCCTTAAAATATATACCCATGAGATTTCTCAAAGGGAAGGGGTGGCTTTGCCATGGTCGGCCGTTGGATGCGCAACCGCCAGACATAGGGTTCTTTACCGAACCTTCCATTCACAATAATACGCATTTGGAGTTGTTGGTTGGTGATGCCATCAGCTTACTTACCGGGCAGAAAAAGAGTAAATTCGCTCTTTTAACAATTGCCTTTTTTATCTTTAACCTTTCGTTTCCATCCTTTTCTCAAATAAACAAAGGAGAATACTTCTTTGATACGGATCCGGGAATTGGTAATGGATTTAACCTACCTATTACTTCTGCAGCAGATTCTATTACCATAAATCAGGCTGTTTCAATTTCAGGCCTTTCTTCTGGTTTTCATACCGTTTATGTAAGGACAAGAATGTCCAGACGTTGGTCTCAATCTGAATCCAGAAGTTTTTTTATCACATCGGCCACATCAGCCACGGCTGGTCCTGTAAGCCAACTGGAATATTTCTTTGATACAGATCCAGGTGTTGGAAATGGAACCAAAATAAACCTGACTGCTTCTGCCGATTCTGTAGAAAGGTCAACTGCGATACCTATCGCTTCACTATCAACAGGTTTTCATACCCTTTATATCAGAGCCAAAAACAATAGAGGATATAGCATGACTGAATCCCGGTCGTTTTTTATCACTACTTCAAGTGCTTCCACTGCAGGGCCCATAAGCCAATTAGAATACTTCTTTGATACAGACCCGGGAATTGGACTTGGAACTAAAATTACCATAAGTCCTTCTGCGGATTCAACAGAAAGGACAGCCGTAATTCCCATTTCCAGCCTGAGTTCTGGCTTTCACACTATGTATGTCCGTGCGAAAAACAACCGGGGATATAGCATGACTGAATCCCGGTCGTTTTTTATTACCTCATCATCCGGCTCTACCGCTGGTCCAATAACACAATTGGAGTATTTCTTTGATGCCGACCCGGGAATTGGACTTGGAAATAAAATTACCATAAGTCCTTCTGCGGATTCAACAGAAAGGACAGCCGTAATTCCCATTTCAAGCCTGAGTTCCGGCTTTCACACCATGTACATCCGTGCCAAAAATAATACAGGATATAGCCAAACTGAATCCAGGACTTTCTTTATTATTTCCAGTAATTCTGCAAACTCCGGCCCAATCAGCCAATTGGAATACTTCTTTGATTCTGACCCTGGTGTTGGCCTTGGAACTAAAATTACGATAAGTCCATCTGCAGATTCAACAGACAGGACAGCCGTAATTCCCATTTCAAGCTTAAGTTCGGGTTTTCACACAATGTACATCCGTGCGAAAAACAACCGGGGCTATAGTATGACCGAATCGAGGTCGTTTTTTATTGTTCCTGCCAGTAGTTTTACTGCCGGGCCAGTTACCAAAATGGAGTATTTCATTGATACCGACCCGGGTGTTGGTTCAGGAACTCCCATTTCAGCATTTACTGCAGGTGATTCTGTGGAGGTAACAAGGGTGATTACCTTGCCAACCAATATTGCCATTGGTGCCCATAAATTCTATGTCAGAAGTCAGACTACTGATAAAAGATGGTCCATCACGGAAGTAAAGGATTTTAATGTGGCTTGCGGAGAAACCTTTGTTTCAGCCACCCAAACCGTGATTTGCACAGGTCAGACAACCGTTTTGAGCCTTACTGCAGGTAATTTGCCAGGGACATACCAATGGATCAGGAATGGAGTTGCCATTTCTGGTGCCAATACATTCAGTTTTACTGCAACGCAGATTGGAACGTACAAATTGCGTTATGAAAACGGCTCTTGTGTCGATACTTCTGATGCCGTTGTGATTGGGTCTGGTGCAGGAGTGACGGCAACTGCAACTGCCGCCGGACCAGTTACATTTTGTACCGGAAGCTCTGTAACCTTAAATGCAAATAATGGGACTGGTTTTTCACATCAATGGCTGAGGAACAATGCACCCATTGGAGGACAAACAAGTCCACAATTGGCTAGTGTAACTACAGCAGGTTCTTATTCTGTGATTGTAACCAATGCTACAGGTTGCAAAGACACTTCGAATGTTATTTTGGTTACGATTAATCCAAAACCAAACCCAGCCATTACACCCACTCAAACCCAAAACCTTTGTGCGGGAAACATTGTGCCCTTTTCTTTGGTAAATCCAGTCAATGGACAAACCTACCAGTGGAAAAATGGAAATATAGTTGTAGGAAGTAACAGCAGTTTTTCTGCAACTGTAAGCGGTAACTACAAATTGGTTGTTACCAATTCTACTGGATGTAAAGATAGTTCCGGAGTGGTTGCTGTCAATATTGTGCCTGCCCCTGTGGCAACAGTTACGCCTACCGGGCCTGTTTCAATTTGTTCTACGAGCAGCATCACTTTAACAGTTTCTGCCACAACCGGAACTTCAATAAAATGGCTCAAGGGTAAATTTGCTATATTAGATCAAACAGGTAATACACTTTTGGTAAGCAGTGCCGGTAGCTATTCAGCCGTGGCCACTTTAAGTGGAGGCTGCACGGATACTTCCAATGTGGTGGTAGTTAATCTGGGTTCTGGAACTCCTGCAACGGCAACAGCCTCAGGACCAACTACATTTTGCCAGGGAGGCTCTGTAAATATCAATGCAAATTCAGGAACTGGTTTAAGCTATGTTTGGCAAAGAAATGGGGTGGATATTGGAGGCCAAACCAATGTGCAATTGGCAAATGTGGGAACCTCGGGAGCCTACAGGGTTATTACTACCAATGCATCCAATTGCAAGGATACTTCCAATGTAGTTTCTGTGACCGTTAATCCATTGCCAAATACTTCAGTTTCGCCAGTTGGTCCAATCAGCGTTTGCCAGGGAGCTCCTGCTTCGCTTTCGGTTTCAAATCCTGTTTCCGGTCAAACTTATCAATGGAAAAATGGCAATGCGGTGGTAGGTACGAATTCACCAAATCTTGCAATAACTGCTTCTGGAAACTACAAAGTATTGATAACCAATAGTTCAAATTGTAAGGATTCATCTGGTGTTGTTCAGGTCACCGTTTCTCCGGTTCCTGCCATCAGCATTTCACCAATTGGACCAATATCCCTTTGCCAGGGCGATTCCAGAAATTTAACTGCGACAGTTTCAAATGGTGCCAGTATAAAATGGCTGAGAAATGAAACGCCAATCAGTGGTCAGATAGCTGCCAGTTTTAGCGCCAGCCTTGCCGGAACTTATAAAGCAGTGGCAACGGTTGGAACTTGCTCCGATACTTCGAATGCCGTGGTTGTAAACGTTAATCCAAAACCTGCGCCAGTGGTTTCTCCGGCAGGTCCGGTTTCTATTTGCACCAATGGCAGTGCGGTTTTAAGCTTAAGCAATCCTGTAAGCGGACAATCTGTTCAGTGGAAAAACAACGGAGTTCCATTGTCAGGTACAAATTCGATTTCAGTGTCTACAGATGGATTTTATTATGTGGTATCTACCATTAATTCAACCGGTTGCAAAGACAGTTCAGCAGCTGTAACGGTAAATTTGGTCAATCCGCAGGTGAGTCCTACTGGGCCAGTTCAGATTTGCCAGGGCGGTTCAACCAACTTAACCGTTTCCAATATAGGAACAGCTACAGTTAAATGGCTCAGGAATGAGGTTGAAATTTCAGGTGTTTCAAGCCAGATTATAAGTGTTTCTTTATCCGGAACTTATAAGGCTATTGCAACCATTGCAGGTGTTTGCAGCGATACCTCAAATGGTGTGTTTGTGAATGTAAATGCACTTCCAACTGCCAGTATTACAACCGTTGCAGATAGCTTTTGTGTAGGCGGAAAAACAGTTTTAAGGGCAAATCAAGGTGCTGGTTTGACTTACCAATGGAAAAACAATGGAAACAATATTGCCAATGCAAACGCCGATACCTTATTGGTTAGTACTGCTGGCAGCTACACAGTTGAAGTTAAAAATGCGGCCAATTGTCCAAGGATTTCCAATGCCATAAGTATTCGTTCTGTTAATAACATAACCTGGTTTCTGGATGTTGATGGCGATGGGTATTCAGCAGGGGTTACAGCTTCAAGTTGTACCAGACCTCAGAACGGATTTTTACCTGCTGAGTTAACGGCGACATCAGGAGATTGTAATGACCTTGACGGCACCATCAATCCTTCCCGACAGTTCTTCAGTTTCGTTGGCACAAGTGGTTTTGAATCAGCACTCTGTTCACCTTTACAAGGCACACCTTACACCAATTTCCGATTTGAGGTGGTTTATACAGACTTAAATAACAACCCTCCTCCGGTTACTTTCCCAAGAGTTATTCTGGATTTTGAAGGAAACGGAAATTTGAACGGTCCAAATGATCGCACCATTTTGATGCAGGAATTTGACAATAAGGATGAAAATTATGCCAATGGAAAAAGGTACTTTGCCACAATTAATAGCTTGCCTTCAGGTTTGAATTATACCACAAGAATTGTGAGTAACATCGGAACCTGTGGTGCTTTGATTGGTCCAGCCAATTATCCGGATGTCTTTATATTGTCTGATATTCAGATTTTTGCCAATGACATCACTTTTGACAATGTTAATCCTGCGGTTTCCTCAAATCTTGAGGTTACAGCAAAAATTAACAACGTTTCTGATTTTGCGGCTCAGAATTTTGTGGTGCATTTGGTTAATCAGTATGATACAACGATTATTTACCCTGATATCATCGTTCCATTTCTGGCGCCACAGTCTTCAACCACGGTTACCTGGAATATCATCACGCCATCTGTTCCGGCCTGGTGCCCGATGAAGGTGACTATTGATTACACCAAAGTGATTCAGGAAACCAATGAACTGGACAACACAGCCATTCGTCCGTTTATCAATGGTAATTTCAATGTGCCCGGTTCCATAACATTTAATCCATCTGTTGTGCCAGGTACAATTGTAGGCGTTAGTGGTGCAACCGGAACATTGACAGGTTCAGCGGTGTATACAGGAACAGCGGTTCCCCTTCAAAACCCAAGTGTGGCAGGGGCTCAGGTTTCCTTCACCATTCAACCCGGTGGGCAAACCTATACAACCTACACCAATTCAGGTGGTTTTATCAATTTCAGCTTTTTGGTGGGTTTAACTCCCGGCACGTATACCATTACAGGAACGATTACGGACTTTACCCTTACAAGTAACTTTACGCTTACTTTTATTGTAGTTCCTCCGGTCTGTCTGCCTGACCTAACGGCCCTGCTTACGGTTTCAAGTACCAATATTGTTGAAGGTGAAAGCATTAACGGAAACCTTAGAATTACCAATCAAGGTTGCCAGAATGTAACGGATTCTACTTTGGTGAAATTCAGCCAATCGGGCGGTACGCCAACATTGCCTGATGTGAAAATTCCACCTTTGGCGATTGGACAAAGCTTTAATATTCCATTTACCAATCTGGTATTCAATACACCAGGAACTTTTTCTGTGTGTGGACAGGCAGATGGAACCTTTATCATCAATGAAGCTGCGGAATTCAACAACCAGGATTGCGAAATCATAACCGTTATTCCCTTTCTTCCGGATATTTATCCAACCAATTGTGGTGTTGGTGGTCAGCAGTTTATTACCGGCCAGCCGTCAACCATCAGTTTAAGTTTGTATAATTCAGGTGGCTCTGCAACCGGACCATTTAACACAAGGGTCATTTTGAGTAGAGAAGGTGTTCCATTGGATACGATTGATCGGTTGATTTCAAATCTGGGTCGGCAGTCAGGTACAAGCTTTTCGTTTGAATACACCTATCCAAGCCCCGGAACCTATTCATTAAGTGTTTATTGTGATAATCCTGCTCCAAATGGTGTAGTGACTGAAACTGATGAAACCAACAATACCAGCAATTGCGGAATTTTGATTCTGGCAACCAGGCCCGATTTGGCCTTTTTTGGTGGTTGCGATGATTTAAAAGTGCTTCCAACTGACCCCGCATTTCCGGGAACCCACACCCTTCGTGCAAGGGTAGGAAATAGTGGAAACGCGACTGTAATTGCTCCGATTTTGGTTCGATTTACCCTTTCAGGTGGAACGGTGATAGAAGAAACCATAACCAACTCAATACCAGCCGGACAATCGGTTTTAATTAGCAGAACCTATGCTGGAGTTGCCCCTGCCACCCAAACGGTTTCAGCAGTGATTGACCCAAACAATACGGTTGCTGAGTTTTCAAAACTGAATAATGTGGTTGGTCCAAAATCACTTTGTCATGAATTTGTTCCAATTGATAATACGTGTGGAGGTACCTGGTGGACAGGAACCTATCTCAAAAATCAGGCTATTTTCCTCAATGTTCCGGTTCTTGTGCAGGGGGCATACAGAGCAAGTCAATTGAAAACCAGATTTTTTGTAAGTGGTCCTGGATTGACAGGGACTTTGAACCTGGGTGATGCTATTTTAACGGATGTAACTGAATCTTGTGGTTGCCCAACCATAGCCACCTTGCCTGTAAGTTTTGCATTTCCGGAAGAAGGAGAATATACCTTTACCATGGTAACAGATCCTGACAATCAATACACAGAATGTGATGAAACCAACAATACCATTGTTAGAAAAGTTCAGGTTTCCGGTTTGCCAGATATGCGTGTTTTATCGCAGCTTATCAATCCATCCAAGTTGAATCCAGATGTGAATGAGCCCATCATCATTCAGGCCAATTACGAGAATATCGGGCTTTCAAACATTGACCAGACCATGAAATTCAAGGTTTTGATTGATGAAATTGCCCATGATTCTGCAACGGTTAACGGATTGGTGACGGGAGATAATTTCACCGTAAACTTTACAAAACCATGGTCTTCTGATTTAGTGGGTTCTCACATTATCCGAACCATCATTGATGCAGATAATGTAATCGTGGAATCGACCAAATCGAACAATGAAGCAACAAGAGCGGTCATAGTGGGTGCTGCTGCCAATATGTTCTTTCAGGTATTTTTGCCTAATAATTCCAGTCCAAACATAGGACAGTCGATAACAGTGAATACCAGAATTGGCAACAATGGAGATGAAGATGTTGAAGGCGTAGTTCAATTGTTTTACATTAACAATCAGGGTGATACCATTCAAATCGGACAAGCTCCTGTTTCTGTAGCGGCCAATGATTCCACCATTTTAAATTTCCCCTGGTTGGTAGTTGACAATTCCACCACATTGATTGGTAAAATCGTGAATGCGAGCATCATGGAATTTAATTATGATGACAATCTGGCCACAGCTTCGTTGGGTTTATTCAATGTGAACTTAACTTCAACTCCAGCTTGTGCAGGGCAAATCAACGGAACTCTTACAGCTTCGCCCACCGGCGGAACCGGGCCATTTCTCTATGTGTGGAGTAATGGATTTATCGGTCAAACATTTACCAATGGACCTGGGTCTTACAGCGTAACGGTAACCGACGCTTTGGGAGTATCGGTTTTTGTAAGTGGCTCAATTCCTAATACTCCGGGTGTACGGTTTTTTGCAGATGCCGATGGTGATGGTTATGGAAATGCAGGAATTGATTCTGTGGATTGCATAAAACCAGATGGTTATGTTCAAAACAGTTTTGATTGTAATGACAACAATCCGGCAATCTATAAGACCACACCTGTTCCAGTTGTCAACCATACAGGAAGTTTAACCTTTTGCTCCGGAAGTTCTACAACACTTTCTACACCTCCTTTAGCTGGAACTTCCTATCTGTGGAGCACCAATGTGGCAGGTTCAAGCATTGTGGTTGGTGCTGCTGGAAATTATACAGTTACAGCGACTTTGGATTCCGGCTGTACTGCCACCTCAGTTCCTGTTGTGGTAAATGTTCTTACTTCAATTACGCCGACCGCTTCCATTTCAGTTTCGCCTGATTCTGTTATCTGTACCGGAACCAGTGTAACATTTTCATCCAATATTACCGGCGGTGGTGCTTTGCCTTCTTTGGAATGGTATTTAAATGATCTTTTTGTTGAAGTTGGACCATCCTATACCTCCGATACATTGAAGGAAGGCGATAAAATTCAATTGAATTTAACCTCTGATGAAAGTTGTGCTTCGCCTGTTTCTGTTCTGTCCAATTCGATAACAATGACTGTAGGAAGCTCTTTACAAGCCAATGCGGGTTCGGACCAGACAATTTGTGAAACTACTGTCAATCTGGTAGCCAATTCAACAGGAACCTGGTCGAAATTATCCGGAACGGGTGTAATTACAAATCCAGTAACAGCAGCGACAACTGTAACCAATTTAAGTCCGGGGATAAATGAATTTATCTGGACCACAAGCGGAGGAAATTGTCAGCCAAGTTCTGATACAGTTGTAATTACGGTTACAGATCCACCTACCCAGGCCAATGCCGGACCAGACCAAACCATTTGTTCCAATTCAACCACCCTCGCAGGTAATGTTCCACAATCTGGAATAGGATCATGGCAGATTTTAAGCGGAACGGGTGTTTTTGTTGATCTTCTTTTAAATACCACCGATGTTGGTGGTTTATCTACAGGAGAAAATAAACTGTTATGGACCATTGGTAAATCGGGATGTCAGCTTTCTGCAGATACAATGGTTGTCAATGTTTCTGAACCTTTAACCATTTCAAATCCAGGTGGTAATCCGTTTATTTGTGAAGATTCAATCCAACTGAATGCCAGTATTCCTACAAGAGGAATCGGAACCTGGACAGTAATCAGTGGTACCGGCATTTTTGAAAATATAAATCTGGCGAATTCAAAAGTCAAAGGACTTTCAACCGGAGATAACGTTTTTCAATGGACCATTTCAGATGGATTATGTCCGGATGCTTCTGTGACAGCCACAGTGAATGTAAATTCAGGACCAAGCCAATCGAATGCAGGTCAGGATCAGGCAGTTTGTGTTTCCTCTACTTTGCTTCAGGCTCAAAATCCTTTGGTAGGTACAGGAGTTTGGAGATTGGTTTCGGGTAGTGGAACCTTTGTTGACTCCCTTGACAGATCCAGTTTGGTTAATGATTTAAGTGTTGGTCAAAACCAATTTGTTTGGGTGGTTCGCCAGGCGACGTGCAGTCCAACTATAGATACAGTTTCAATTACCTATAATTTACCTCCGGATGTTTCAATAGCAGGAAATGATCAACAGATTTGTGGAGATTCTGCACAGTTATCAGCCAATGTTCCTCTGGTTGGAACGGGATTCTGGGATTTGATTTCTGGTTCAGGTTCATTTGACAATGCAGGTTCCGCCTCTACAACCATAAGAGGTTTAGGAATTGGCGAAAACAAAGTCAGGTGGAGCATCTCGACTGCAACTTGTGGAAGCAGGGCAGATACAGTTGTTCTAACCGTTGTACCTGGCCCAAGCCAAGCCAACGCAGGAACAGACCAATCAGTTTGTGAAGATTCTGTTCTGGTACAGGCCCAGATTCCGTTGATTGGAACAGGAACATGGTCATTGTTAAGTGGTTCCGGAAATATTCAGGGAATCAATTCTGCCGGAACTAAAATCAACGCACTTGGAGTTGGTGTCAATCAATTTGTGTGGACAGTAACCAATGGAAACTGCCCATCAGATGCGGATACAATAAGCATAACAAGAATTGGCTCGGTTGGCCTATCCAATGCAGGACCTGATCAAACCACTTGTGATAGCAATACTTTGATGGAAGCCAATACTCCGGGAGTGGGTGTCGGCAGCTGGACATTATTGTCAGGAACAGGTACCATCTTAAATCCATCCTCGCCCAATACTCCTATTAATAATCTTGGAGTTGGAACGAATGTGTTGATTTGGACGCTATCCAATGGAATTTGTGCGGCATCATCCGATACAGTAATTGTGGTTAGACAAGCTGCACCTGGAATTTCTCTGGCAGGGGAGGACCAAAATATTTGTAGCACCCAAGCTACATTGAATGGAAATGTTCCGGCTGTAGGAACCGGTTTATGGACAATTGTAACAGGAAGCGGAACGGTATCCAACCCGACGCTTGCCAATGCAGTTGTTTCCGGTTTGAATCCAGGAAATACAGTTCTGGAATGGGCAATATCCAATGGAAGCTGTCTTGTACGCAGAGATACTGTAGTACTTTCAGTAAGCACGCCACCATCTCAGGCCAATGCAGGAACAGACCAATCAGTTTGTGAAGATTCTGTTCTGGTACAGGCCCAAATTACGTTGATTGGAACAGGAAAATGGTCATTGCTAAGTGGTTCCGGAAATATTCAGGGAATCAATTCTGCCGGAACTAAAATCAACGCACTTGGAGTTGGTGTCAATCAATT
>JAIXQU010000112.1 GCA_027485575.1 Cytophagaceae bacterium | reverse complement strand
TGGGGCGGAAGAAGCCTTGTCACTTCCAAAATGTATCCAAATGATTTGGTTGGTCAAATTCATCGGGACGGTGAAATTTTCAGTTCGGCCTTAATGGGAATAGAACTTTTAATCGGCCGCAGGAAGACGCACCAAATCCTGCTGGAATCAATGCCTTTTTTCTTACCCAACATGACAATGCGGCAAGCCGCTAAAATCCTACTTTCAACCGATTCTTCTATTTTCGGTGGTGTGAACAATGAATTTATTTCTCAGATCTTGCTCTCCAAAGGATTGCACCCAAGTCAGGTAATCGTTTCAAATGAATTCACTGGAAAGTCAATTGCAGGAACCAAAATTCGAATTCAACAGCAAGAAGAGATGTTAAAAATAAAAAATACCAGCAATGGGTCCGGAAATATTTTACTACTCGATCAAAATGGCAGAATCTTAAAGCAAGTGTTGAATTTACCTGGAAATTCAGAAACCGGGATTTCAACGGGGGATTTAAATGCTGGTGTTTTCCTGATAAAGTTTTCGGGTTCAACGCATTACGAAATCCAACGAATCGTTATTCTTCCAAGATAGGTTTTCTATGAAGGCAAATTTTTTTAGATAGAAAAAATATCCCTTTGCTCTGAATCAAACCTATTTATCCGGATTCCACATGGCAAACATCTCGTCAATCAAATCCTTGGTTTTGAGCCTGGTTCTGATAAAATCATGATTTTCAATTCGATTTTTTAAAATAACACTAGCCATTTCTTCGGGTTTCCAGGGATTAAAAACAGCAGAAGGGTAAACCACCGAATGTGCGTAAGGCAAATCTGAACTAATAACCTGAAGGCCAGCAACGGTACCTTCTATCAATCCAAGACCAAAGCTCTCCGTTAAACTTGGATAAACCAGGTATTGGCATTGCGAATAGACATCTACCGGATTTACAAAACCATGGTTTATGATATTGGCACCTAAATTTTTATAGATCTCAATTTGATTTAAAACTTCTGGATTCCGCTCTGTAACCGTTAGATGCAATCGCCAATCAGGCTTGGTTTTATTGACAATCAACCATGCTTTCAAAAGGTTGATGTGGTTTTTATGTGGATTCCCATCATTGATGAATAAGTATTCATTTTGTTGTTTTTCAATAGTATTAAGCGGTTCGAATCGGCTGGCATCGAAAAAGGGGAAATGAAAAATTTTTGAATCCGGATAGTTCCAATTGCTTCTCAACATATCTGCCATAAAATCCGTCTGGATAAAAATTCCATCGGTGTTCTTTAAGCAAAAGCGTATATAGCTGGTTTTTAAAAATTTAGATATCTTTTGAGAAAGTGGATACCCCTCAGGAGTAGATAATAGCAGTGGATTATGAAGATAGGTGAATACCCTAACGCCAAGCCGGATTGGGGGAGGAATATTTCCAAAACAAAAAATCCCGGAAAAGTCATTTCCTCTGGATTTATAAAACTTTTTTCTTTCTGTTAAGCTTGGTTTCAAAACCAACTTTTGAGACTCTGGAATGTGTTTAAAAACTTCAGCGCAGCGTTCATCAAACAGAAAAAAAACACCAGATTTTATAGCTAAAGCCTTTTCTACCAAATATTTAAGTAATACTAAACCTCCGCTATTGTTCACATAGATCGAATCAATAAGTAAGGGCCTGATTGGGGTACGGTTCAATTTTTTTTGATTTTCTTTAGTAAACATTGAATGGAAAATGGGAAAAATACTTCCCTTTCCAATAACAAACTTATCAACTTTAAAAGACTGAAAAACCATAGATAAATCCAGATTTGATTTTATTTCATTTTGCGGTTTTTTTAAGATGTAAAAAATGACAGATTTACCTGCCAGATAAAAAGAAAATTGAGCACCTATCTTACAGAATCCTGGAAAAGGATGATTTCTGATTTTAAGCAATACCTTCAATTGGAAAAGGCATCGGCCAAAAATACGATTGGCGCCTATATCCATGATATTGAATTACTTGCCAGGTTCCTTATAATTGAAAAAGAGATTCATGGGCCTCTGGAAGTCAATAAAAATCAGATTGAAAACTTTATCAAATCTTTGAGTGAGGCTGAAATTGCGGTTCACAGCCAAGCCCGGATAATTTCAGGAATCAAGGCGTTTTTTCAATTTCTGATTTTTGAAAACAAATTAAAATCGAGCCCTGCAGCTTTGATTCAAGCCCCCGTTTTACCAAGAAAATTGCCGTCTTTCCTGGAAGTTCATGAAATAGAAAAAATATTAGAAGTTGCAGAATCAGGCCAGAACCCTCAAAGGGACAAAATGATAATTGAGCTTCTATATGGTTGTGGTCTAAGGGTTTCTGAACTAAGCAATCTATTGATTTCTCAGTTGTACACCGAGGCTGGATTTATCCGTGTTATCGGCAAAACTGATAAGGAAAGACTTGTGCCCATTGGCGAGGAAGCCACCCAGGCAATAAGAATATATAAAACTGATGTAAGAGACCATAAAAGAATTCACCCAGCTTTTACAGATTTTTTGTTGCTCAATCCAAGGGGTAAGAATCTAAGTCGGGTTTCAATTTTTAACATCGTGGTCCAATTGGGAAAATTGGCAGGGATCAAGAAGAAAATCAGCCCACACACATTCAGGCATTCTTTTGCCACCCATTTGCTGGAAGGGGGTGCAGACTTAAGAATGATACAGGAAATGCTTGGCCATGAATCCATTACCACAACAGAAATTTATACGCATCTCGATATGGGCTATCTAAAACAGGTCATCCAGGAGTTTCACCCGAGATCAAAAAAAGCCTCCACTATTTCTAATGAAGGCTCTTTAAATTAATTTTTAAATCAGGATTAAGAAGCGCTTTCGTTTTTCACAACACTTATTTTAAGCTCATCTTTTCCTTCTTCATGGTCAGCAAGTATGACATCATCCTGGGCTACTTCACCTTTCAAAATTTCTTCGGCAACAAGGTCCTCCAGATATTTTTGAATGGCTCTGTTCAAAGGCCTGGCACCATATTGTTTGTCATAACCTTTGATTGCCAGAAAGTCTTTGGCTTTTTCAGTAAGTTGAACCTTGTAGCCCAAAGTCTTAATTCGCTCAAAAACTTTAGCAAGAGAAAGGTCAATGATTTTATGGATATCTTCCCTTTCCAGAGAGTTAAACACAATAACATCATCCAATCTGTTCAAAAACTCAGGTGAAAAAGCCTTTCTCAAAGCACTTTGAATGGTAGCTTTCATTTGCTCATCCGCATTTTCTCTCTTAGAGGCCGTACTGAATCCGATACCCGTACCGAAATCTTTTAAATCTCTGGCTCCTATGTTAGAAGTCATGATGATGATGGTATTTCTGAAATCAACTCTTCTTCCAAGGCCATCAGTTAAAATTCCATCATCAAGCACCTGAAGCAAAATGTTAAATACATCCGGATGTGCCTTTTCAATTTCATCTAAAAGAATAACTGAATAAGGTTTTCTCCTGATTTTTTCGGTGAGCTGTCCTCCTTCTTCATAGCCTACATATCCTGGAGGCGCTCCAACAAGCCTGGACACAGAGAATTTTTCCATATACTCACTCATATCTATTCTGATGAGTGAATCGTCTTTATCAAAAAGGTAGGTAGCCAGGACTTTGGCCAATTCTGTTTTTCCAACTCCGGTAGGTCCAAGGAAAACAAACGAACCAATTGGTTTGTTGGGGTCTTTGAGACCAACTCTTGTCCTTTGAATGGCCTTTGTCAATTTAATGATGGCTTCATCCTGCCCAATTACTTTACCTTTCAAATCCTGGGCCATCGTCAAGAGTTTTTGTCCCTCAGACTTAATGATCCGGTTCACAGGAATGCCTGTCATCTGACCAATTACTTCGGCAATATTGGATTCCTCAACCGTATACCTTTTGGTTTTGGTTTCTTCTTCCCAACGTACTTTTGCCTGCTCCAGTTGATCCAGAAGCTTCTTTTCTTTGTCTCTCAACAAGGCAGCCTCTTCATATTTCTGACTCTTTACTACCCTGTTTTTATCCTTCTTAATGTTCTCAATTGACTCTTCAAGAATGATAATTTCTTCAGGTACATTTATATTGTTGATATGAACTCTGGCTCCAGCCTCATCCAAAACATCAATGGCTTTATCTGGTAGAAACCTGTCAGAAATATATCTTTCTGATAATTTTACACAAGCCTCAACTGCTTCTTGTGTATAGTTCACATGGTGGTGATTTTCGTATTTATCCTTGATGTTGTCCAGGATCTGGATTGTCTCTTCCACTGTAGTTGCATCAACCAAAACCATTTGAAACCGACGGGCAAGGGCGCCATCTTTTTCTATGTATTGTCTGTATTCATCTAAAGTGGTGGCACCAATACATTGTATGTCACCTCTGGCTAAGGCTGGTTTGAACATATTGCTGGCATCCAGGGAACCTGAAGCACCACCTGCACCAACAATGGTATGAATTTCATCAATAAAAAGGATGACCTCGGGCGACTTTTCAAGTTCGCTCATTACCGCCTTCATTCTCTCTTCAAACTGGCCTCTGTATTTTGTCCCAGCTACGAGCGAAGCAAGGTCTAAAGTAACAACCCGCTTATTGAACAAAACCCGGGAAACTTTCTTTTGAATTATTCTCAAGGCAAGTCCTTCAGCAATGGCTGTTTTTCCAACCCCTGGTTCACCAATGAGAATTGGATTGTTTTTCTTTCTTCTTGACAAAATCTGGGCAACCCTTTCAATTTCCTTTTCTCTTCCAACAATTGGATCCAGTTTGCCATCTTCGGCCATTTTGGTCAAATCTCTTCCGAAATTATCCAGGACCGGCGTCCTTGATTTTTCGCCTCCAGGTTTACCTTGGTCTTTTCCCGGAGCACCGTAGTTTCCTTGTGCTCTTTCTTCTCCTTCGTCTTCTGTGTCAGATGATGCTTTCGGTGATTCAGGTGCACTGGAAGTTGATGTAGAATGATATTCCAGGGTTTCTTTTACCAATTCATAATTCACATCAAACCGATTTAAAATCTGAGTGGCCAGATTGTCATTGTCTCTCAAAATAGAGAGCAATAAATGTTCCGTCCCAATAAGTTCAGATTTAGAAATTCTAGCCTCAAGGTATGTAATTTTCAATACCTTTTCTGCTTGTTTGGTTAATGGAATATTCGAAAGATTTTTAACATTGCCCGTTGCGGTACTCTTTGTGGCTCGCTCTATTGTTACCCTGAGCTCATCCATAACAATACCAAGCTTTTGTAAAATGGCAATGGCAATTCCTTCTCCTTCCCGAATCATCCCCAAAAGCAAATGTTCGGCTCCAATATACTCATGGCCCAACCTGAGGGCCTCCTCGCGGGAAAGAGATATTACCTCTTTTACCCGATTCGAAAACTTAGCATCTGCCTTCATAAATGTCTTTTATTTGTTGTAAATAAAAAAATAAAAATACTCCTAAATCGCTTCTTAACGAAGCTTCATTTCTGACGTAATAAACGTTAAAAAGACGCATTCAGTTTTGCAATTTCAAAAATTTGGTCCTTTGCAAAATAAAGCATCCCATACCGAAAGTCCTGAAACAAATTCCTGACCAAAAACCTGCGAATAGTTTTCAAGCCCATTTTTCAGTTGTTTATCCTTATTATCAGACATGTGTAACTGGCCTTTTGGTTGGAAATTTACCATATTTTCGGCCAAAATGACTGAAAAATATTTAATTGGAAAATATTGTTTACAAACCCATCTAAATATGGGAACGGTAAAATCTGTTAAAAATTGCGGGCTCTGATAAAAAAGTTCTTTCAGCTCTTTCTCATAATATTCAAAAAAAGGGGATCGGCCATAACCAGACTGGATTGATCGCCAATGCTGATTTTGCCATTTCTGAATATAATCTATTTTTATTTCACCTATTGGACTATTGCTGATATGTTTTTTTACAGGAATTGAAAGTGAAATCAGCCCATTCGGGCCAAGGATTTTCATTTGTGAAAATTTGTCAGCCCGGTGAAATCTGGTGTCCAGATTTACTGAAATTTCATCATTTAACCGAAGGTTAAAAATATCTTCCAGTGTCGGGCCATACCATGGAGGAACCAATTCCATATCAAATCAAGCTTTAAATTCAAAGGTCTTCATCCCGGACCAACATCAAAATGGAAGAATGGGGAATAATCATATACTTCTCTCCTTCATACAAAACCTCAAATGCATTTCGGGCTAAAAATAGTGCCACGTCTCCTTCTTTAGCCTGAAGGGGAATATACCTGAGCCGTTCTTCTTCGGGTTTCCAACTGTCATTTTCTTCCATTGCTGGAATGGCATAACCTGGTCCAACCTGTAAAACATATCCACTATGGATTGGCTCTTTTTCAACAACAGTTTGAGGCAGATACAACCCGGATTTGGTTTGATCAGAAAAAGCTTTCGGCTGGATAAGCACCTTATCTCCAACCAAAACAAATTTCCGCATTTTATTGTCAGGAGTTAATTGCATTTCAATTCAGGTTTTGATTGTTTGATTGCCACCATTTTAAAAATCTGGGGAAAACCTGGGCCATAGTCTTGTGGTTATGGTGGCCATTACCGACTTCGACATACTCGATCTCCTTTCCATTTTCATAGCCATTGGCATTGAGAGCCTGAATCAAATCTATGGTATCGCCAATAGAATCAATCAATCCATCAAAATCCCTGTCTGCACTTTCATCCATCCAACCTGTTTGAAACCACATTTTCAGGTTTTTCCTGGTTTTGGTGTTGTTTACCAATTGGAGTGCAATCCGGTCAGAAGGTAAATATCCATCCTCCAGTGATTTAGACCTCCACCAAAAACTGCCCGAAAACAGGCCGGCAACACCAAAAACTTCTGGATGATGCCAAGCAATGTCAAAAGCGCTCAAGGCTCCCAAAGAAAAACCGGCAACCGATCTATCCATTTGATGGCTGCTGATTGGGAAATGTGATTCTAACCAGGGCAAAAGTTCAAATTTGATGAAATTGGCATATAGCGATGCCTTTGCACCTCTTTTTGCAAAATCCGGCATATTGGAAACTCCGTATTCCTGCTTTCTTTCTCCAACATGAACGGCAACGGCAAGGGTTGGACCAATTATTCCTGTAACAGCTGCCTCTTTCATAACTGAATTCAGCTGGTATGCTTCTGCATCCTGTCCATCATTAAGGATGAGTAATTTTAAATTTTGCCCAACTACCTGATTGGCTTCAGGCTTGACAATATCTAAAAAAACTTCCCTATCTAAATGCTTGCTAATCAGCGAATATCTTTCCATTTATCAGAACTACTGGTTGCAAAGCTAATGAAATGATTTTTCGTTATGCATTGGAATGCATTTCCAGATATACGATTGTTTTAAAAAACGGACAGCGCCTGGATTTGACATTTGATGAAAGATTAAATCAATTCATGTCCCTCTTTTGTTTTGTTCTTCGCCATTCTTCGGCCACCTGATGCTTTGCCTTCAGCCACTGCCTCCAATTGCTTTGCAATTTTTTCGACCCTGTCCTCAAGGCTCTCAGAACTAAGCTTTTCCCTGAGTCTGTCTACTAGAATTGGAAATGACATGGGTGTTGGTCCCGGAGGTTTTTTCAAAATCATTTTTTGGCTGTTTATTCTTTCCAGGGTTTCGACCAGCCGGGAGGTTTCGCTGCTAAAATCCAAAACCTCATTATGTGCCTGAGCCAACAATAAATTGTCCGGTTCATATTGTTCCAGGACATCGTAAATCAATTGTGCGGAAGCCTGCAAATGTTTTCCTGCCTGAACTTTTCCTGGATATCCTGTAAAAACTAAACCCGAAATTGTGGCAATATCTCTAAACTTCCTTCTTGCCATTTCTGCTTCATTGATTGATTGTTTCAAATCTTGTTCAAGAAACTGAACGGAAAACAAATTAAGACCAAGAACCTCCTCTATGTCAAAAGGAATATCGGTAAGTAGCTCAAAACCATAGTCATTCATGGCAAGGGAAAAGCTGATAGGTTGAGTCGAGGCTATTCTGAAAGCAACCAGAGAAGCCAGAATTTCGTGAATATACCTGCCTTCAAATGGATAAAAACAAAGGTGCCAACCTTCTTTGGTTTTAAAATATTCTATCAGGAATTCATCTTGCCTGGGCACTACTGACCACATTTTCTGGATTTCCACCAACGGGGCCAACTCAGAAAGCTCTTTATCCAGATTTTTACCCTCTGCCAGTTCGTTCATTTTCATTCTCAGCAATTGGCTAAAGGTTGAAGAAAGAGGCATTCTTCCCCCTCCCCAGCTTGGAATGCTTCCTTTTCCTTTCGAGGCTTTTTTGACTAGAACTTCGCCAGCAGTAATTCTTATAATTTCCAACGGCCTTCCACCAAACCAAAATACATCCGTTGGTTTCATTTTTGTAAAAAACCCTTCTTCGACTGTCCCAATATAACCACCTCCCAGGAATTTTATTTTTAAAGATACGCTACTTACAATGGTTCCAATAGACAATCGATGGCGAAGTGCGGTTCGCCTGTTTGGGACCCTGTATAAGCCATCTTCCGCAAGATGAACTTTTAAAAACTCGTCATAGGCCCCAAAACTTTCTCCTCCTTTTGTGATAAACAGCAGACACCAATTCCATTCATCCCGGGTTAGATTTCTGTAAGAATAGGTTTGACCAATCTCTTTATAGGTTCTTTCTAAATCAAGTCCATCGCCAACGGCTAGGGTCACCATCCATTGAATTAAAACATCCAAAGGCTTCTGGATGGGTTGTTTTCCTTCTATTATCTGATTGTGAACGCCATATTGAAGTGCCGATGCATCAACCAATTCAAGTGAATGGGTAGGAACAAAATAAACAAGGCTTTCTCTTCCCGGTCCATGGCCTGACCTTCCTGCCCGCTGTAAAATTCGGGAAATGTCTTTTGGACTCCCGATTTGGATAATGGTGTCAACAGGTGCAAAATCAACACCTAAGTCCAGGCTTGAAGTACAAACAACTACTTTTAATTTGCTTTCTTTTAAGGAATCTTCCACCCAACGTCTTATTTCCAGGTCTAATGAGGAATGATGAATGGCCATATTTCCTGCCAAATCATCTCCGAAGAGCAATAAATTCTGATACCAAACTTCTGTTTGGGAACGGGTATTTGTAAAAACCAAGGTTGACTTGCTTTTATAAATCACCGACAAAACTTCATGAAGCATGGGAAGCCCCATTCTTCCACCCCATGGAAATCTTTCTATGCTTTGTGGAAAAAGCGTTTCAATTCTAATCTCCTTTTTAATTCCAGATTTTACTGCCACAAAGCCAGATTTGTTATCCAGAAAAGATTGACCAAGTAAAACATGGCAGGCCTGGTCCAAATTTGGAATCGTTGCAGAAATACCCCAAACCAATGGCGGGCCCAATCCTGCCTCAAGTACCAAACCCGCAATTCTTGAAATTGCAAGTTCAACCTGAACGCCACGTTTTGAACCCAGCAAATCATGCCATTCATCCACAACTATTACACGAACCTGCGAAAACCAATGAGAATTTTCCTTCTGACTCAATAAAATATGAATGCTTTCCGGAGTTATGACGAGGCATTGAGGGGGTTTTTTCTTTTGCTTGGCTTTATCCGAAGAGGAGCTATCTCCGTTTCTAAGCTCAATTTTCCAGCCTGTTTCCAGCTCATCTGCTGCTGTTTGCAGAGATTTCTGACTGTCTTTTGAAAGTGACCGTAGGGGTGTAATCCATAAAACCTGTATTCCAGTCAGATTTTCTTTTTTCTCGATTTCAGGCCAAAGCCTTCCCAAAGCACCAAGCCATAGTGCATAGGTTTTTCCGCTTCCGGTTGGGGCATTCAGAATGCCACTTTTCCCTTCCATCATTGCATTCCAAACCTCTTCCTGGAAAGGAAATGGAGTTAGTCCCCTGGCTTTTAACCAGGCTCGGATCTTTTTTGGAAACATGTACAAATTAGGGCAAAAAAACCAAAATCACCCTGTCGAATTTTATTTGAAGAACATCCTCTAAAAAGAAAAAAGGCTGAAAAATTAAAATTCTCCAGCCTGAATTTACACCAATCGTTATGGTCTATTTTTTCTTTGCAAACCTGCCGGCGGGTTTTTTTGCAGCAGGCTTACCTGCCTGAGCCGCAGCCAAGGCAAGACAATCTTCCAATGTCAGATCTTTTGCTTCTGTCCCTTTAGGAATTTTCACATTCTCTTTTCCAATGGAGATATATGGGCCCCATCTTCCATTTAAAACTTTTACATCCGGGCGGCTTTCATATATTTTTATTACCTTTTCAATATCAGCTTTCCTTTTTGCCTCAATGAGTTGAATGGCTGTTTCGGCATCAATTGTGTAAGGGTCCATCGTTTTCTGCAAGGAGTAAAAAGCTGAACCATGCTTAACATAAGGACCAAAGCGACCATTGTTAACCACCATTTTGAGATCTTCAAATTCACCAACTTCTCTTGGCAAATCGAATAAAGAAAGCGCCTCTTCAAGTGTTATGGATTCAATCCTTTGTTCCTTTTTCAAGCTTGCATAGGCTGGCTTTGGACCTCCTTCTTCTTGTTCTCCAATCTGAACATATGGACCAAACCGACCCAATCTCGCTGTCAGTTTTTGCCCGGTTTTGGGATCAAGGCCAATCTCTCTTGCTACGTTAACTTCCTTTCTTTCAATGTTCGCCGTGGATTCAACAGTTTTATGGAATGGCAAGTAAAATTTACCAATCATTTCCTGCCATCCTAGTTTTCCATTGGCTATGGTATCAAATTCCCGTTCTACAGTTGCAGTGAAATCATAATCCACAATTTCTTTGAAGTAGTTTGTCAGAAAATCATTTACTATCAAACCCATATCTGTAGGAAATAGCTTTCCTTTTTCAGCACCGAATATTTCTGATTTTTCCTGCCTTTCTATTTTCCCTGCTTTGAGAACCAGCTCAATATAAATCCTGGATTTTCCTTCCCGCCATTCCTTATTAACATATTCCCTTTTTTCAATTGTGGAAACTGTTGGTGCATAGGTACTTGGTCTTCCAATTCCCATTTCCTCCAATTTCTTTACAAGGCTGGCTTCCGTAAAACGGGGTTCAGGTTTGGAATATCGTTGTCTCGATTTAATTTGCTCTAAGCCCAGGTTCTCCCCTATCTCAACGAAAGGCAAAAGTTTTTCATCCTCGCCTTCTTTTTCATCTTCATTGTCAGTACTTTCCAGATAAACTTTCAGAAATCCATCAAACTTGATAACCTCTCCTGTGGCCTGATACTGAAGTTTTTCTCCTCCGTTAAGCTTTTGATAATTGCTCCCTCCGGGCTTAATGGTGATGATTGTTCTTTCCAGTTCAGCATCTGCCATTTGGGAGGCAATTGCTCTTTTCCAAATGAGCTCGTACAATCTCTGCTCGTCTTTTTCTCCACCCACTGATGATACCCCAAAATCTGTAGGTCGGATGGCTTCATGGGCCTCCTGTGCCGACTCTGATTTGGTTTTAAACTGCCTTCTTTGGGAATATTTATCTCCAAACTCAGATTTAATCTGAGCTGCAGCTGCAGCCAAAGAATCTTCTGAAAGTGAGGTTGAATCGGTTCTCATGTAACTGATTTTTCCCGCCTCATAAAGCTTTTGGGCCAAAACCATAGTTTTGGTTACAGAAAAACCAAGTTTCCGACTTGCTTCCTGTTGCAAAGTGGAAGTAGTAAACGGTGCCGCTGGTGTCCTTTTTGCAGGTTTTATTTCTTTATTCGATACAATAAAATCTGAACCAATGGAAGCATTCATCAAAGAAACTATGTCTTCCTCTGCCTTATAATCTTTGTTTAAATCTGCCTGAAGCGTTTTCCCCGCTTTGGTTTTAAAAAATCCCTGGGTTTTAAATACCGGTTCGGAGTTAAACTTTTCAATTTCTCTTTCTCTTTCTGCCACCAACCGAACGGCTACAGATTGAACCCTACCTGCAGAAAGGCCTGGCTTTATTTTTTTCCAGAGAACCGGGGATATTTCAAATCCTACCAATCTATCCAGAACCCTTCTGGCCTGCTGTGCGTTTACAAGGTCAACATCAATTGTTCTGGGATTTTCAATGGCTTTTAAAATGGCCTTTTTTGTAATTTCCCTGAATACGATTCTTTTTATTTTGGAATCATCTATATCCAGCGCTTCTTTCAAATGCCAACTAATGGATTCTCCCTCGCGGTCATCGTCAGTTGCCAGCCAAACAATATCCGATTTTTTTGAAAGATCTGCCAATTCTTTGACAAGGGCGTGTTTACCTTCAGAAATTTCATAGTGCGGGATAAAATTTTTCTCTACGTCAATGGCCTTGTCACCCTTAACCAAATCACGGATATGGCCCATGCTGGACTTAACAATGAATCCCTGGCCGAGGTATCCTTCAATTGTTTTTGCCTTCGCAGGTGACTCTACGATAACTAGATTGCGGTTGCTCATTGATATATATGATAATAAAAATCAGGGCAAAGCAAAGCAGTAGAAGGTCAGATTGACAAACTTATTGCCAGAAATAAATTAAATAAAAATTTGCGCAACATCATAAATCACTGTTTTTCAAGTATTTAAATCGATAATTGATTCAGTTTTATGTTGCGTGCATTTTCGTCAATGTTGCCATTGCCGTTTGAAAAATTAAATTGGTGAGCCTTGATACTTTACTTTTGCCATAGATAAAGAAAGAAAATGCCAATTACTTTTACAAGTGCACCCTCCAAAAAATTTCCTTCAAAAAATTTAACCAAATCTTGTGTTAAAAAAACACTTGAAAAGTTTGGCAAAATCTCCGGTGAGATAAACTATATATTCGTTTCAGACGAGGAGCTTTTGGAAATGAATAAGAAATACCTGAACCATGATTATTACACCGACATAATCACTTTTGACAATTCGGAAAATGCCGATCTTTTGGATGGAGATATTTTTATCAGTACAGATAGAATTGAGGAGAATTCAAAAATATATGGCAACGGAATTCTGGAAGAATATCTCCGTATTTTAGGTCATGGGGTTTTGCATTTATGCGGTTTGAAGGATAAGTCCCCTAAAGACATCACAAAAATGCGTGAGGCAGAAGACCAGTTCATTGCCTTGTATTTTGAACTCAAAAACCTTTAAAAAAATGATTAGCAAACTATTGTATTAATGGATTAGTTTTTTCATTAATCTTGCACCCTAATTTTTATTGAAAAACGAAACTAAGAAAACCGTGTATACCAGAGCTTTAAGTTCAATTCTTCTTGTTTCGCTGATAGGTTTCAGCGCATATTCCCAAAAAGGAAAGACAATTTCAACCAAGAAAATTACAAAACCAGCGGCAGCGGCAGCAGTTGCCGTAAATCCAGATGATGCCAAACCCATCATGACAATCGGCAAATCTGAGGTTCCTTACAAGGAATTTAAATATGTCTATGGAAAGAACAACTCCAATACTTCTGATGCCAATTCAGAGAAAAGTGTGAGGGAGTATGTTGACTTGTATGTCAATTTCAAACTGAAGGTAATGGATGCTGAAAAAGAAGGCTTAGATACTACCAATGCCTTCAAAAAAGAATTGGAGGGATACAGAAAACAACTGGCAAAACCCTACCTGACAGATAAATCTGTAACCGAAAAACTTGTAAAAGAAGCCTATGAAAGGATGAAGGAAGAGGTTAATGCCTCTCATATTCTCATCAAATGCGATGCAAAGGCTGACCCTAAAGATACTTTGGCAGCATACAACAAGGCGATGGAAATCAGAAAAAAAATATTGGGAGGCGACGCATTTGAAAAGTTGGCAAAAGATAAATCTGACGACCCTTCCGCCAAATACAATGACGGGAATCTTGGTTTTTTTACAGCCATGCAAATGGTTTATCCTTTTGAAGATGTGGCATTTAAAACGGCAAAAGGCGCAATTTCTGAACCTATAAGAACTCAATTTGGATACCACATCATCAAAGTTCTTGACAGAAGGCCTTCTCAAGGACAAATCACAGTGGCCCACATCATGGTTAGGTCAAACCCAGGAATGCCGGAAGAAGATTCAATTGCCGCCAGAAAAAAGATATTTGACATTTATGACAGATTGAAGAAAAACGAAAATTTCTCCAGCCTTGCTCTTGAGTTTTCTGACCATACCGATTCCAAAACAAAAGGAGGAGTCCTTCCAGCTTTTGGCACTGGAACGATGGTGCCTTCATTCGAAAATGCGGCCTTCGCATTGAAAGATACAAATAGTTTCTCAATGCCATTTCAAACCCCTTTTGGATGGCACATTGTAAAGCTTAAAAACAGAAAGATGCTTGAGTCTTTTGAGGAGTTAAAGCCAAGTCTGGAAACCAAAGTATCCAAAGATTCAAGATCTGAATTGAATAAATCAGTATTGATAGCCCGACTTAAAAAAGAGAACAAACTGGTTGAAAACAAGCCATTAATCGCCTATGCCGCCTCGAAGGCAGATACGAATCTGCCCGGTGCAAAGTGGAAATATGATATGGCAGACAAAAGATTAGATGAAACCATAATTACCATAAAGGAAAAGAAGTATTCCTTAAGAGACTTTTTCCAATATGCTGAGAAAAAACAACAAGCGACCAAATCAAAAGCACCTGATTATCAAATGAAGTTGCTTTACAAAGATTTTGCAGACCAAGCAGTTCTGGATTATGAAGAAAGCCATTTGAATGAAAAATATGAAGATTATAAAATGTTGGTAAAAGAATATCGTGATGGTATTTTACTTTTTACCCTAATGGACAAGAAAGTTTGGACCAAAGCCATAGAAGATACTTCCGGTTTGAAATCTTACCATGCTGAAAACAAAAACAAATACAATTGGAACGAAAGAATAAAAGCCACCATTTACTCAGCTTCCAATCAAAAATCATTAGACAATGTAAAATCGAAGCTTGCTTCAAAAAACTTCTTTGTCAACGACCTTAAATTTGATGCAGCCAAATTCTCAACCAAAGGAAAAGAAATTGGGATTAAGAATGGATTAAGCATAAGAACACATGCTGAAAATCTGAAAAGAGACAAGTCTTTAACAATCGAGGTTGCTGGTTTTGCTGCCAAAGATGAAAAAGCTTCTATCGCTTTGAAAAGAGCAAATCATGTAGTTGATACTTTGGTAAGCCTTGGTGTAGAAAGATCCAGAATCATGGTAAAAGATTCCGGTAAAATCAATTTCATGGCCACTCCGGAGGATAGCCGAAGGGTTAGTTTCAGGGTTTTTTCCAACTCACCAAAAATTATGGAAAGGTTGGCAAATGCGAACGAACCTCTTAGCCTTCAGGTAACTGATGGTCTTTTCCAGAAAGAAGAAAATAAGGTGATTGACCAATTAAAAGAATGGAAACCAGGAAACTATACCATAGAAAACAATGGAAGAATCAACTATGTTGTGGTTGACGCCATTGAAGCGCCAAGACAAAAAACATTTGACGAAGCCCGTGGTGCTGTCATTTCTGATTACCAAAACTATCTGGAAAAGCAATGGATAGATGGCATGAAAGTTTTACATCCGGTTAAAATCGACGAAACATTGGTTAAAAAGTTGATTACTAAATAGTAACTAGAAATTATTTAAAATAAACAGGCGGGCCGTAAAAGAAGCCCGCCTTTGTTGTTTCTTAGCAACATTCCAAAATGAAAGTCTTAACCTTGTATTTACCCAAAATTTTACTCCTGAAATTTCTTTCAGTGGGCTTTCTTTTGTGGTCAAAAGCTGCAATGGCGCAATACCAGGGTGGACCCGTTGTGGATAAAATTGTTGCCAAAATAGACAATCAAATTATCCTGAAATCTGAAGTTGAACTTGGATATTTGCAGGCCAAACAGCAAAATTCAGGATTGCCTGAATCTAATCTTAAATGCAAGGTTTTTGAACAGTTGCTTATCAACAAAATGATGCTTGCCAAAGCAGATATTGATTCTGTAACGGTTGAAGACAACATGGTGGATGACCAATTGACCCGCAGAATGAACTATATGATTCAAACCATCGGTTCAAAAGAAAAACTGGAGGAATATTATCATAAAACCATTGACCAATTTAAGGAAGAACTTAAAAAAGATGTGAGGGACCAGATGCTGATTCAAAAAGTACAGGAAAGCATCAGCAAGAATATCAAAGTGACTCCAAACGAGGTCAAAAGATTTTTTAATGACATACCCAAAGATTCACTTCCATTTTTTTCTACCGAGGTGGAAGTTGGACAAATAGTCATTTTGGGGAAAGTTGGAAAATCCCGGAAAATAGAAGCCAGAAAAAAGCTGGAAGACATTAAAAAACAAATTGTAGAAGGAGGTGTGGATTTCGAATTTCTGGCCAAAGCCTATTCAGAAGACCCGGGCTCAGCAAAAGATGGAGGAAATCTTGGTTTTTGGGGAAAGGGAGCAATGGTGCCTGAATATGAAGCAGCTGCCTTAAAACTGGAACCTAAAGGTATAAGCGAAATTGTTGAATCCCCTTTTGGATTTCACCTGATTCAACTTCTGGAGAAAAAGGGAAATGAATACAACTCAAGGCACATTTTGATAAAGCCCGAATCAGGGGAAGAAGACATTATGGTTAGTTTTACCCGTTTGGATAGCATTCGGAAAGCATTGGTTGGCGACAGTATCAAATTTGAGGATGCTGCTAAAAAATATTCTGAAGACAAAGAAACAACTCAAAACGGTGGTTTTTTTGCTGACCCGCAGACTGGGCTGACCAAAATTGCAACAGAAAATCTTGACCCGGCCATTTTTTTCAAAATTGACTCTTTAAAACCCGGGACTTATACCAAACCTGAAGCATTTAAAACTCAGGATGGAAAAAAAGGTGCCCGGATACTTTACTTCAAATCAAAAATATTGCCTCACGAGGCCAACCTGAAACAGGATTATCAAAAGATACAGATGGCTACTTTGGAAAAGAAAAAAGGGGAAGCCATCAAATCCTGGTTCAGGAAAACAAAATCAGAAGTATTTATTAGTCGGGAAAAAGATTATGCCGATTGTGAAATCCTGAAAGACGAAGACTTTTAGTTTAAACTACTTATAGATTAAAAAAGGTATGAATTGGAAAGATGATGGGGAAGCAGCTCAGGCACTGAACGCCAGTTTTGTTGCCCTTCAAAAAGAAATTGGAAAAATTGTAATCGGGCAGGACCAGGTAGTTAGCTCTTTGTTGATCTCTATCTTTTCTCAGGGCCATAGCCTTTTGGTGGGTGTGCCAGGTTTGGCAAAAACACTTTTGATTTCAACCGTAGCGAGGGCCCTGGATTTGAGTTTTAAAAGAATTCAGTTTACTCCGGATTTGATGCCTTCAGACATTGTTGGGTCAGAAACCATGGACCAGAATCGGAATTTTAAATTTGTTCAAGGTCCTATTTTTGCCAATATCATTCTTGCAGATGAAATCAACAGGACACCTCCCAAAACGCAAGCCGCGTTATTGGAGTCCATGCAGGAGTATGCGGTAACAGTTGCAGGACAAAAATTTGATTTGGACAGACCATTTTTTGTACTCGCCACACAAAATCCGATTGAGCAGGAAGGCACATATCCATTGCCAGAAGCACAGCTTGACAGGTTTATGTTTAACATTAAGGTAGGCTACCCAAGTTTTGCCGATGAGGTGAAAATAGTTCAGGCTACTACCAGCGATGAAAAGCCGGAGATAAAAAAAATAATGGGCAAGGAAGAAATCATTGCCTTTCAGCATTTGGTTCGCCGTGTTCCGGTGACTCAAAATGTTGCGGAATACGCTGTGCGGCTTGCCTCTAAAACCAGACCCAACACCGAAACAGCAGCTAAAGAAGCCAATGACTTTCTGGAATGGGGAGCAGGACCAAGAGCATCTCAAAGTCTTATTCTGGCTGCAAAATGTCATTCATTAATGGTAGGAAAATATTCTCCGGATATTGAAGATGTTAGGGCCATAGCGCTGGAAGTGATGCGGCACAGGGTGGTGCGCAACTTTAAAGCAGAAGCAGAAGGCCATTCGGTAGAAGACATCATTACCAAACTCATGTAAAAACCGGGTTTGAGATAAAAATTCCTGAATCTGACTGTCAAAAAAATAAATGAATTTCAAAAGAGAGTATCTCCAGTACTTTGGCCTTAGTTTTATAGTCATAGTCTTTGACCAAATCACCAAATTACTGGTCCACAACTACATGGAATACGGTTTGCCAGGCCAAATCAAGATATTTGGGGAGTGGTTTAAGCTGCATTACACCCTGAACCCTGGTATGGCTTTTGGTCTTGAACTTGGTTCTGATTACGGGAAATTGATGCTTACCAGTTTCAGATTACTTGCCATGGTAGGTATTGCCTATTATTTATTTACCCTGATCCAAAAGAAAATGCACAAAGGGTATGTCATTTGCATTGCCCTCATTTTAGGTGGAGCAATGGGTAACCTTTTCGATTCCGTCTTTTACGGCGTTTTACTGAACAACGCACCTGAAGGAAGCCATTCTCCCTGGTTGCATGGGCAGGTAATAGATATGCTTTATGTGGATATCTGGGAAGGATTTTTGCCAGATTGGATTCCAGTTTTTGGAGGACAGTATTATGCCTTCTGGCCCATATTCAACATTGCCGATGCCACCATTTTCTGCTCGGTTGCCACATTGCTTATTTTTCAACACAGATGGCTCAAAGAAGAAAATTCCAGGCTTGAGGTTGAATCTAAAAACAATGAATAGGAATTAAAACCCAGGTAAATTTCATTGTAGATTTTCAATTACTTTAACCTGCACCAAGGTAAAAGGGAGCATTTAAAATAGATTTTTGTTGATATATCTTTTTTCCCTTTCTTCAATTTCAAATCAGAAACTAAAAAGCTTTGAATTTGACCAGATTGCAACTTCGTTCCCAGGTGTTCCAATGGACAACCAATCCACTTTTGCAGGCCCTCTGCTTTCTGGTACTTGGAAAAGTAGTTTTTGACAGCCTATCGCCTGGAATTGAAATAATTACCCTCTGTTTTCTTCTTCTGGTTCTTTTTGGATCTATGCTGATCTGGAGTGATTGGTTTGTTGAGAAATCAGGAAAGTCGATTCAGATTTTAAGGCAGATTTCGTTTTGGTTGTCATTTGCTGGTATCGGAATGGGGTTGGCTGCTTTTCAATCTGACACCCAAACTATCCCTGCCAATACAAGTTTCCTTTGCCGGATAGATGAAAACTTCGGCAACAACGGTCCTGAAAAAATAAGATGTCAGGCTTTTGTTGAAAAAATAAAAACCAACAAGGGCTGGCAAAATTATGATGGGAAAGTGTTGCTGCAATTTTCAGGAATCGGGAACCAGACCTTTCAAAATGGCGACAGAATTTTGGTAGGTAAGGAACTTTCAGAAATAGAAAAGCCTTCGATTCCCGGCCAATTCGATGCCAAAAAATATTACAATAGAAAAGGAATTGGCTTTCAGGTTTTCGTTTCTGCCAATGATTTTTCAAGCGCAGGGCAGCCTTACCCAAATCGTTTGGTTTACTTCTCTCATCAAATCCGGTTTTGGATGGAAAACAAAATCAACCAGTTAAGCATTGAACAAGATGATGGCTTCATGCTTTCTGCTCTTTTGCTGGGTATCCGCAGGAAGATAGATCCGGAACTAAAATCGGCTTATTCAGCGGCAGGCGTTACACATATTCTGGCCGTTTCTGGCATGCATGTCGGACTCATTTTCGTATTTCTGACTACCATTCTTGGATGGGTTAAAAGGTTTCAATACGGGCAAACAGCTTTCTCAGTAATGGTGATTGGTTTGCTTTGGCTTTATGCCATGGTCACCGGATTGAGCCCATCTGTCTTGAGGGCGGTAACCATTTTCACCATTATCCAAATTGGAGAACTGTTAAAAAAACCAGGCTTACCCATCAACGGCCTTTGCCTGGGAACCATTATTCTTTTCTTATTGGATGTAGAAATCGTTTATGACGTTGGATACCAGTTGTCATTTGCTGCTGTTTATGGGATTCTTAGTTTTGACAAACCTATAAAGGAACTTGTTTCATTTAAAAATAAGGTCCTACGTTTTTTTTGGGAATCAACCAGCATCACCATTTCGGCAACACTCGCAACTTTTCCTTTGATAGTATACTATTTTCACCAGTTTCCTGTTTATTTTTTAATGGCCAATCTGGTGGCTGTTCCTGTTTCCAATGGATTGATATATTGCGGAATAGCCTTGATTTTAACTTCATTTCTGCCAGGGCTGGCACATGGGGTGGCATGGGTTATCCATTTCCTTATTTTTTGCTTAAACCAATTTGTGCTCTGGATTGCAGGTTTACCGTTTAGCACTTTAGACCAAATCTACATACCTAACTGGGCGATTTTCCTATTACTCGGGTTTTTGGTTTTCCTTCAGCTTTGGATTCTTAGAACAAATTATAAGATGTTGGTTTACAGCTTATTTTTTCTTCTGCTTTATTCTATTGGCATTCTGGGCTATCAGATTTATTTATGGAAAAGACCACAGGTTAATTATGCCTTTAGAACAAAAAAAGACTGGATGATTGCCCGACTTCAAGGCCGGACAGCCCAACTAACTTTGCTTGCTTCAGATACATCCAAAGGGCAAAATTCTTTTGAAATCAAGTCCCTTAGAGAAGGATTCCACCTGCATCAGATATCTTCATTTTGTAAAAAAGGGATTATAATTTCCCAGAGTAAAAAGGACGACAAAAAGAAAAGCATCCTGGTTGTCGAAAGTGGAAAACGATTCCTGTTTCTGGGAAATTATTTGAAAATGGATACAACAGTCCAACAAAAACTGCCTGTCGATTTCCTGATTGTGCAGCAGGCTGGCTTCAAAACCATTGAAAATGCATTGAAAGGAATAGAACCTAAAGAAATTTGGGTTGACTGGAATGAAAGAACCCTTAAAAATTGGTCAGATTTAAACCACAGTTACAAAGTAGTCAATTTCAGAGCCAATCGGTTTCAAACCGTAGCCCTAAACTAAAAAAACTGTTGGCAAATATTTTATAAAAACCGCTGCAATTCAGAATCGTTTCCAGGCAAATCTGATGCGGTAACCGTTATCTTATCTCCCTTCAATACTGGGTTGTCCTGACTGGCAGAAAAAGTCCATTCTGTTCGAAACAGACCCGGCTCCGCATAGCCTTCATCCGCAATAGAACCATCCGAATTTTCAATTTTTACATATACGGAAGCCACTGCAAAATCATCTACAACTGTTATAAATATTTGACTTCCAATTCTTCCGGAATATTCTGAAAGGTCGATTGCATCAATACTGGGTGCATTCAAAAAATCTGCAAAAGCAACATCAAATGCATTTTCCTTCCCAACTGCCAGATATTGATTCCTTTTTGAAAAATCCTGTAGGGCAGATTTTCCATAAATGACAGCCTGCTGCAATCTGGACTTTCTTTCCTTTAATATTTTATCAAAGGAATTGACCGATTGGTTCTCTGATGGCCTGGATTTAAATATTGAATCCTCAGAAAGCCTTTCATTTTCTTTTATTTTAACAATATTGGCTCCCTGGTTCATCCGTAAAAAATCTGAGAGGAAAAATTTATTTCTTGGGGGCGGCAGGCTTTTTTGGTTTTGGCTCTGCTGCTTTTTTCTCCTTCTCTACAGTCTCATTTGCTTCAGTTTTAGCTACTTTGGGCTTTTTAGCTGGCTTTTCTTCGCTTTTTTCTTCTGCCTTTGTTTCTGAAACCGGCTTTGCAAAAATCTCAGGATTGTTGGCAACCAAAATGCCATACCAGGTTACAAGTTTTTTTATGTCTGAAACATAAACCCGATCGAAATCAACTTCTGCCAAAACACTTTTTAACAAATTCTTGAGATCCGCCCCATCTGATTTTGAGGTTGCCGGCAAAGAAGCGCCATATTTTTCGTGCAAACTCTGCAAAACAGACTCAAGACTAACTGAGCCATCTGCACTTTGGGTGTAAATAGAAATTTCTGACAATACAGAAACTTTGCTGGTTGCTCCCGCAACAACTTTAGTTTTCTTTTCATCAAGGCTTTCCATCATCACTCCGTTTTTGAGGGGTGTTTTAATTTGAAAAAGACCTGGTTGGCCAGCCAAGGCGGCTATTTTTGACAATTCAATCATGAATCTGAATTATTTTTCTTTAATTGATTTAATATATTGCTCTGCTACAAGCGAATAGTGTAAGTGTTCAAGTTTCAAAACCCGGGCTGCAATATCGGACTCTGAATCGGTTTCCCATACAGGACAGGCAGATTGAAACAAAATTTTTCCTTTATCAAATTCCAAATCTACCAAATGTATACTCATTCCTGTACTTTTAGCTCCTGATCTCCTTACTTCCCGATGCACATTGATTCCATACATGCCCTTTCCACCATGCGCTGGGAGAAGTGCTGGATGGATATTCAGAATCCTTTCAGGAAATGATTCGACAATTTCTTTTGGAACCAACAATAAAAACCCGGCCAGTAAAATAAAGTCGATTGATTCGTTTTTAAGAAAATCAACAACCAATTTTGGCCTTGATTCAAATTCTGACTTAGAAAAATACTGGGTTTCTATTCCTAAAAGTTCGGCTTTTGTTTTAACACCTGCCTCTTTTCGATTGAAGATGAGTAGCTTAATTCTTATGGTAGGATGATTTTGGAAGTACCTAATCAATGCTTCAGCATTGCTTCCAGATCCGGAGGAAAAAATCGCTACGTTAACCAAAACCTAAAATTTAATACCCGCCTCGATACTTAAAAGAGAGGTAGTCACTTTGTAGGCATCTTTTGCAGATTTACCATCTACGCTAAAAGGGCCCTTTTTAGTTTGGACACTGGTTAAGCCCCGGTTGTATGACAATCCAGCGAATACCGTGGTATTTTCTCCTAACTGTTTTTCTCCTCCTATTCCGACAAGCAATCCAGCATCGAACAATGAAAATGCATTGCCGATACCTGGTTTTTTATATATTTTCTTCTCCGGCGCTTCAGTTGTGCTCCATTCTTTTTCTTTCTCATTTATGTTTAATCCCGCTGTGAGGCCAAGTACAAAATACAATTTTGTATCAGTGGCTATATTATTGGTGAACAACTTCAAAGCAATTGGAACCTGAACATATTGAAGGTTGTGTATGGACGAACCTGAGATTTTATTTCTGCTTGTTTCAGAAAACTCTATTCCAATTCGTTGAACGGTATACCATAGACCCGTGTAAAACGAATAGTTTTTTCCAAAATAAAAATCTCCTGTTAAACCACCACTAAACCGAACACCTGCACCATTGGATTTATAGGTAACACTATCTGTTTCATTTGCATCCTGAACACGTGTCATTGCTATGTTGGGAGCAAAACGAAGACCAAGCCTGAACTTAGAATCTTGTGCACTTAAATGAAAAGAACCAAGAAGTAATAGGAAAGCGAGAATTGAGTTGTTTTTCATATAAATAAGAGAGTAAACTTGCTGGTCAATATTGAAAATGAAATTATTAGATAAAAAGCACAGTCTTCAGGGCACAATATTAAGTTTTTGTTTGATTTTTTTACTTAGTTCTTGTGGAAAAAACAATTGCAGGGAAAGCGAAGGTGAGGTCAAATTAGAAAAGGAAGTAAGCCTCGTTAGACTGGAAACAGAAATTGATGGATTAAGGGATACTGCTTCGACCAGAATATTTCTAGATAAATATCCACTTTTCTCAGAAAAATTCCTTCAAAGGTCAAAACTTCCACATGACAGCATTTTGATAAAGGATATTTTTGGATTGAGCACTTCCAGTCATGTAGATACCATGGCCATGGATGTGAAAAGAGAGTTTAAAGACTTGAACTGGCTTCAATCTGACCTTTCCCAACTTTTTTCGCACATTAAATACTACTATCCGGAATTTTATGTTCCTCCTGTATATACCCTTGTTTCAGGATATGGTGTAGATCTTGAGGTTAAAGATTCTATTTTGGTTATCGGACTTGAATTTTTCCTCAGTGATTCTGCCAGATATATTGCCAGATCAGCAGACGGTAACCCACTGCCGGCTTACATCAGAAGAAGACTTAAAAAACGGTTTCTTGTCCCTGAAATTGCAATGGTGGAAGCAGACCGGTTTTGCCAGATTGATCCCCTTGACAATACCATGATGGGTGAAATGATGAAGTGGGGACGGGTTTATTATTTTATGGAAAAAACCATGCCCTGCTTGCAGGATACCCTTTTAACCGGATACACCCAGGTAGAATTAGAGGGATTGCAATCCAATCTGAAAACAATCTGGGCCCATTATCTGGACAAAAATTTATTCTTTAATACGGACTTGTTTTTAATAAAAAAGTATTGTGACGAACGACCCAAAATCATAGAAATTGGTGATGATTGCCCTGGTAGAATTGGAAGATGGCTGGGGTGGCAAATTGTAAGAAAATGGGCTCAGGAAAAGAAAAAAGGCCTGGTTGAAGTAATGGCAGAGAAAAACGCAAGGAAAATTTTTAGTGAAAGTGGATTTAAGCCATAATTAGTTTTCAAAACCTGAAAAGTGGATAAATCGCATTTCAGACTTACCTTTGCTACGTTTTAAAACATTTTGAATGAAGACAACTGATCCTAAAGTTGAAGTCTTAAAAACAAATAATACTGCTAAAAATTCCTGGCCCATTTTGGCCGCGGGTGTTTTGAGCCTCCTTTATTTTGCCTATTCCCTCAAATCCAAGGGGTTTTACCAACAAGACGAAGCCAACCACTATCTTTCCATGCTTCGGTTTTGGTTCGACCCAACCGCCATTATGGGCAACTGGGCAAAACCTGGTTATAAAATCCTGTATGTGCTGACAGCACTTGGAGGCCAGAAACTGGTTACTTTTCAAAACTGTCTATTTGCAGGATTCTCCTGTTTTTTTGCATATAAAACGGCTGAAAAGTTGGGGGCAAGCAATCCATGGATTGCGTTTATTTTACTTGCCAGTCAACCGCTTTGGATTTCGCTTTCTTTCCGGAATTATTCTGAATTTCCTGCGGGCTTCCTCTTAATCCTTGGTTATTATTTTTATGCCCAGAAAAAAATGCTGCCAGCTGCAATTTTAGCTGGTCTCATTTGTACAATCCGTCAGGAATTTTATCCAATTGCTGCAATTTTAGGCGTTTCACTTTTGTTTCAAAGAAACTGGATTTCTGCTTTTTCTATTGCTATCCTCCCACTGTTGCAAAACTTTGCAGGCTATCTCCTTTATGGTGACCCCATGTATTTAGTAACTCAAATTCTTGGAACTTCAGAAACACTCAAAGATGCCTATACAAGACAAGGTTTTGACCATTATTTTTTAACCTCAGCCGTAGTTTTTGGACCAGTGGCCCTGACTTTAATGGTTCTGTTCCTGGGTCAAATGGCCCTAAATAAAAAGATGGAACAACCCGCTATTCTGGTGGCCACCCTTGGTTTTTTTCTCCTGAATTGTCTTTTCAACTGGCAGGAAGTTCCCATTGGGCCTGCAACAGGAGGAAACCTGAGATATATGTGTATAATTTCACCTTTGGTTGCTGTTTGTGCGTCTCTTGCGTTAGACAGGGTGAAATCTATGGCTAATAAGATTCAACTTGCCTACATCATCATCCCCTATTTAATTCTTGTTGGAGTTTATCTCAATTACAAACACAATTTTGTTGTTCTCACCGAGGAGAGTGATACCATCCCTTTGGTCGGGGCGCTTTTTGCTTCGGCGTTTGTTTTTATTCCCGTTGGCAAAACCATTCAAACCACCATGTTTGCTGTACTTTGTGCCTTTATGGCCTTGGTTAATGTAAAAGCTATAAAGCTTAGTGAGGAAGATAAAGTTTGTCAGGAGGTTGCTACCTGGTACAAAAGCAATTCAAGCCTTGTAAGTGGGAAGCCTCTGTATAACACCCACATCATGTTTTATTATTTCTTTGGAAAAGTTGAAAAACAGTTCACTCCGGAGCCAATTGCCATAGCAGACACCGCCACCATGGAAAAAGCACCGATTGGAAGTATTGTTTTGTGGGATAGCCATTATGGTTACAGGCCAAACTACAAAAGGGGGGTTCCATATGAATATTTTGTCCAAAGTGGAAAATATAAAGAATTGCAGGTTTTTCAAGCCTCTGATAATCGGTTCGCAGCTGTTATCTTTGAAAAACAAAGACAATAAATTTTTGAGCATCAATTCATGATTCGTGAGCAAATTCTCTTATTGATTGAAACACCCATTTATTTGGTTTTAATTTTGGGAGAAATGTTGATTTCAAGCATTCAAAACACCAAAAGCTATTCAACAAAGGACACGGCAATCAATCTTTTGTGTACCGGACTTAACTTTGGTTTAGATATCCTGATGCGAGGAGTTACTTTAGGGGCATTGGTTTTTGCTTTCCAATTTGCGCCTATTCAAATAGAAAATCAAATATTGTATTGGGGGTTCCTCTTTCTGGGGCAAGATTTTCTGTACTATCTCCTTCATGTAGTTGACCATTACACAAGGTTTTTCTGGGCAGTCCATGTTACCCACCATAGTTCGGAAAAATTCAACTTTACTGTGGCTATCCGAAGTTCAGTTTTTCAGCCATTGTATAGGTTTGTCTATTATATGCCACTGGCCTTTCTTGGATTTCAACCTTTGGATATTCTTTTCATGTATGCCCTTTGCCAGACCTATGGATTTTTCGTACACACGGAAAAAATCAATAAAATGGGGTTTCTGGAATGGTTCATGGTGACGCCTTCCCACCATAGGGTTCATCATGCCAAAAACCCAATTTATCTGGATAAAAATATGGGCATGGTTCTTATCATCTGGGACCGGATTTTTGGAACATTTCAGGCAGAAACAGAAAAACCGGAATTTGGATTGACAACCCCACTTAGAACCGGTTCACCAGAAGAGGTAATCTTTGGAGAATGGAAAAAATTAATTCAGGATTTAAACAGACCTGTATCTTTTCAAACCAAAATCAGATATCTGTTGAATCCCCCAGGCTGGTGTCCGGATGGAAGCACACTTACCAGCGAACAGATTCGAAAAAAACTGAGGATTATGCAGGAAAAAGAGTAAAACCCATTCTCCTAAACCTCTGCCTCCTATTTTAAGGTGCTCAAACCACCATCCACACTTAGAACCTGACCGGTAACCCAAGAACTGCTATCACCTAAAAAATATGCAGCAGCAGAGGCAATGTCATTGGCATTTCCAACCCTTTGCAACGGATGCCTCTTACCCGAGGCTTCTATTTTTTCAGGACTATTCAAAAGAGTAGATGCAAGTGGAGTGTTGGTTAGAGATGGGGCAATTACATTAACTCGTATTTGATTTGGCGCCAATTCAGAAGCCAAAGAAATTGCCATAGCTTGAAGGGCGCCTTTTGCGGCAGAAATACTGGAATGAAATCCCAGACCAACTACTGAAGCTACACTGGAGAAGACAACGACAGAAGCGCCATTCGCCTTTTTAAGGGAAGGTAAAACGGCTTTCAAAACTGAAACAAAACCCAAAAAATTAACCTGAAAATCAGAAAGAAAATCTTCATTTTTCATCCTGGAAAATGGCTTAAGATTGATTGTCCCCGGGCAATAAACAAAACCATGAAATTCTGATGGCCATCCTTCCGGAATTTGAAAATCTTCGTTAGAACCTGCATCAAAAAAAACATGGCCAGACGAAGAAACCGGTCTTCTACCTGCAGTATAAACTGACATTCCTGCTTGTTCAAGGTTAAGTTTTAACGACTCACCAATCCCAGAACTAGCGCCTACTATCAATACGTTTTTCATAAAAAATAAGCCATGCTTTCACATGGCTTTTTAAAAATTTTAGCTGAATTTTATCGGCCGTTGTAGATATGTTGTAATAATTCGTTTTTCGTTCCTTGCTCCTGAAATTTGCCGAGATAAGTGGCTGTAATTGTGGAGCTTGAGGTGTCCTCTACCCCTCTGGAACTAACACAAAGATGTTTTGCATCAATGATTACAGCAACACTTTCGGTCTCAAGAACTTCAGATAGATATTTTGCTATTTGCACATTTAATCTTTCCTGAACCTGTGGTCTTTTTGCAAAATATTCCACTATCCTATTGATTTTACTTAACCCAATAACTTTACCACTTGAAATGTAGGCAACATGGGCTTTCCCTACGATTGGAACAAAGTGATGCTCGCAATTGCTAAATAAGGTAATGTCCTTTTCAATCAGCATTTGGTCGTACTGGAACTTGTTGTCAAACAAGGCAATTTTGGGAGCATTCTTTGGGTTTAATCCTTTAAAAACCTCTTTCACATACATTTTTGCCACCCTGTGCGGAGTTCCCTTGAGACTATCATCGTTCAGATCTAATCCCAAAATATTCATAATTTCAGTGAATCGCCGCTCAATAAGTTCAATTTTAGTTTCATCATCCAGCTCAAAAGCATCTGGCCGCATGGGTGTTTCAAAACTTGTGAACAAGTGCTGTTCTCCAATTTCTTCCATAGTAAAACCTTCTAAAGGATTAATTGTAAGTATCTTATCTTGAAGAGGGGTATCTAACAAAGTTTCTTTCTGTCTCATAAAGAGTAATTATTATTTCGAATTGTTCGTTAAGTTGTTTTCTTAAAATATGCCAAATAACCACAGCAATGTTTTCTGCGGTGGGGTTAAGGTTTTCAAATTCTTTAACATCTGTATTTAAGTTTTGATGATCAAATTTTTCAGTTACATGCTCCTGAATGATACTGCTAAGATATTTCATATCTATCAAATAACCAGTTTCAGGATCGATTTCTCCAGATACCTCTACAATCAACTCGTAGTTGTGCCCATGAAAGTTGGCATTGTTGCATTTTCCAAATACTGCTTTGTTTTTGTCATCTGACCAATTGGGATTGTGAAGACGGTGAGCAGCATTAAAATGCTCTTTTCTAAATACTGAGATTTTCATTTGTTCAGATAATAAGACCTTTATAGGTCCAGTTTTGTTTAACAAAATATTATAAATGATTAAACAACTCTGGATTGTTCATCAAAAATGAAGTTTGATGTCTATTGAAAAGGTATAATGTCTGATTCGTTTTTATGCAAACTCTGAATAGCAATCCTCAATTTTCATGCTAAATATTTATCATGCCTTTTCGGCAAGGATTTTTAATGCTCAGGACGTAAAACCCAGATTAGTTATCAGGACTTCGTTATGAGAGGCAAAAAATCAGCACCTTTTATCCGAAATTCATGGCAACTCTACGGATACAGAAGAAAAGGTAAGGAAGTTTCTGATTTGAAGCAGTTTAGCATCGGAATACCTGCCTGTAGGCAGACAGGGAATTCCTAATGACTATTCTGGGTTAAAATCATAAGGGCAACAAAAAACTTTAAAACCCGCTTAAATTAAGATTATTAAAACCCCCTTGGATTTAATAGCGAAAGAATTTTTTGCCGGAAAACGAATTTTTCTTAAAAAAAACCTGAGAATATCAGGTCTTTAACCATTGCCTTGAGTTTGATTATTAGGCATTTACCTGGAAAGAAGGATTCAATATATTTGAGTATATAAAATCCTCCTTCACCTTTTAAAAAAACTACTTTTTGGCAGGGGCCTTAGGTTTTTTTGGTTTTATATCTTGTTTGGTTGGAATCTTTTCCTCCATGGGTTCAGGTTTAAATTCCATCTTAAGTTTTGCCCTGTTATCCAGCAAGATATTGATTTCGCATCTTCGGTTCAACTGCCTTCCCTCTTCAGTTACATTGGTAGTTGTTGGCAATTGTTTACCAAAACCATGGGTAAGAATTCTTCTTTTGGATACACCTTTATTGATCAGATATTGTTTAGATTCTTCTGAACGCTTTACTGATAAAATCAAGTTTACCAACTCTGTATCAATACTATCTGCATGACCTATTAATTCTACACCTACTGTCGGATTGGTTTGCAGATAGTCAAAAAGCTTATCAAGTCTTTTTCTACCCTCAGGCCGCAAATCATACTTTGCAAAATCAAAAAGAACATTGTCAAAGTCCTTAATTACAACTCTTTCTCTTTTATTTAACTCTTCCTCTGCTTTTCTTTGGTCCTCAGCCTCCTTGGCTGCTTTCCCTGCTGGCGTATTTGGATTTGGCCCTTCTTTGTTTGAGGCTACATTATTGTCACCTTTCTTCCTTTTTTCAGCCATTTTTTTTAAGGCCTCGTTCAGGTTTTTAAGATGCGTGAAATAAAGGTCAGTATAGTTATTCTCCGGATTTTCTTTTGAAAAATAGATAGTTGAATCCGATTTGTTTATGAAAAAATAGGCATCAAATCCTTCACCATTAAAAAAGGGTCCAAGATTTTCAGGTTTTGACCATTTAGTCCACGTTGCATCCAATCTTTTGGACCTAAATATATCAGCATCACCAGAACCTTCATGGCCATTACTAGCAAAATAAAGCATTGAATCCTCTTCCATGTAAAAAGGGGAGATTTCAAAACCCACGGTATTGATGGTATTTCCAAGATTTAAAGGTTTTGACCAGGATCCATCCTGTTCTTTAAAAATGATATAAAGATCTTCCCTACCTACGGCAGCATCCGACTTCATCGTCAATAGAATTGACTTTTCATCCCTTAACCAATACCCACCTAGATATCCTTTTTGAATTGTAAAATCCTTGATTTGCAGAGAAAGCGGTTGAGACCATTTTCCGTCATCCCCTTTGGTAGAAACTGAAATTCCCGGGTCCATTTTCTTTTTAAGATAAATATTTGAAATCAGCATGGTTTTCCCATCGTTGCTAATCCCGATTACCCCATTGTTTTCTGTGTTATTTACTGGATTTCCAAGATTTTCTGGTTTAGTCCAGGTGGTATCACCAGTCTTTTTGGTCATCCAAATATCCTGTCCTGACTCTTTTCCACCCTCATTTCTGGGCGAAAGAGAACGAACAAAATACATTGTTTGGCCATCTCTGGTTACAATAGGTTGGATCTCTTCAAATTCATTGTTTATGGAAGAATCCATTTTATGAAGTGCATAGTTTCTTGGTGTCTGGGCTTGACCCATCAACGTGGTTACAGCCACCAAAAAACAAGTTGCCAAACAGTTAGTCAATTTCATAATGCTGTTAAAGGGATTTAGAACTACCATACTTTAAGCGAAGAGTTTGGTTTTTTGTTATACAATCTCAGGCCTAATACAATTTCGTGTGAGCCAATGCTACTGGTTTGAATCTGATTGGTTGTAAAATCAAAAGCATAACCAAGGTCGATAAATTTATACATCGAAAAGCCAACCATCCCGGTTGCAGCAGCACCAAAACGATAAGTTCCACCAGCCCAAAAAGTGTTCCTGTATCTTATTTTTGCTCCTGCCTCATAAGACAAAGGTGAATTGTCAGTATACCTTACAATAACTACAGGTAACAAATCAAAGTCCTGGTCAATTGGGACTCGGTAAGAAAAAGTTCCGAAAAAATGTCTGGTTAAATTGTTGAACTCTCTGGACTTATTTTGAGCCGCAAAGCTCATTCTATTGGCTACCAATTGAGTTCCACTTAAGCCTATCTGCAGATTTTCAGAATAAAGATAGAGTCCTGCCTGAAGGTCTGGAATGGTTCCAAAACTTTGGCTACCGGAAAATGCATCATCTCCCTGGTCCCTCAATGTGGGAGAAGCCAGATTAAAAAAATGAGCACCTACATTGGCACCCGCCGCAAGGTAATAGTATTGATTTAATGGAATATGACATGCATAACCAAGACTAATTGTGTTTCTTGTAATTAATCCAGCATTGTCGCTAAGGAAAAAAGCACCTACCCCATGCCGCATCTTTTTAGGTACTACATTTTTAAATTTTATAGTGGATGCGCCCCTCATTGGCAATGAACCCAATTCCTCCTTGTTAAGGTCCTTTTGGTTGACTGCACCATTGATAGACCCATACATCGTGGTTGGAGAACCAGGTAAATTAACCCACTGCCTTCTGAAACTTGTTCTTACATCCAGGTGATCCTCTATTCCTGCCAAAGCAGGGTTATATATATATCCATTAAGAAGGAAGTTTGAATACAACCCTTGTTGTTGAGCATGAACCCCAAAACTGGATATCATCATCAATACGAATAACTTTATGTTCTTTTTCATTTGTTCAGATATTAGGGTATTAACGTAAAATTGTTACTGAACCTGATTTCGCTTTAAATCCGGATCCGGTTCCAAAATCAATTATATAAAAGTACGCTCCCGGTGGAACCTGTTTTCCTTCATAGGAACCATCCCAAGGTTTTGGATAACCTTTTTCAGACTCATAAACCAAATTTCCCCATCGATTAAACACCTTTACAGTTGCTTGGGCAAATCTGGGATCCTGGATATTTTTGATTACCCATTCATCATTGTCCTGGTCGCCATTGGGTGAGAAGGCATCATAAATTTTAAATTCCTCATCCACATTAACTGTTATGGATGCCTCATTGATACAGTTTTTATCAGAAGTAACCTTAACGGTGTACCGTTCCGTCTTCATTGGAGAGGCAGAAACGGAAGGTCCATTATTCTGATTGAGTGTATTGGTTGGTGACCATTCAAATTTAACTCCTCCACTGGCAGTAAGGATGGATGGACCTTTTATCTCAATGGTTTCAGGATTTGCGGTGAGCTTTATTTCTGGTACTGCATCAATTCTGATTATGGTTGATTTTTTAGTGATACAACCATCCTCAGAAGTAAGGGTATAAGTTATTGTATCAAATCCAGAAGAAGGAACCAAAGGATCTGATGGACTCCAATTTCCTGAATTTTGGTTTATCCCAGACCCGGACCAAACCCCAACTCCAGCAGATGGGTTAATTACATTAAATAGAATTGGACTTCCATTTTTACAGACAAAAGTATCCGGCTTCAATCCAAAAACAGGTTTCGGACTCACGAAAATGGATTTACTTTCAGACTTTATGCAACCATTGTTGTTAACAATCAAGGAATAATTTCCGGCTATTTTTGCTTTGAAGGCATTTACATTGATTAATATAACATTATTGTCTCTTAACCAGGTAGTTAGATAATTATTTGGATTCAGATAGGTAACTGATACCGAGTCTCCATCACAAATTGCACCAGGGTTTGCTGTAAAATTGGCATCTGGTATTCTGTTCGCCCTGATGGTCAGGGATTTCGAAGTGCTACAAGTTCCAATTGTTTTTGTCAGAGTCAACACATAGTCTCCATCAGCTGGAATATTGTTAGGCGTTATTACCCCATTTGAAGAAACTATCGATGAAGGCCCGGACCAAATTGCATCACTTGGAGAAAATGGCCTCTCAGCATTTAAGTCTATTGTGGAGGCAGGATAGCAAATGCTTAAAATTGTGTCTCCGGAAATGTTGACTACCGGAGATGGTCTTACCGTAATTGTAACTGTCTGGGTTGAAAACTCTGAGCAACTTCCATTTCCATTAATTAGAATTTTAACCTTGTATTCTCCTGCGAGCTTTACGATTAAGGTGTCATCATTTTCGTTTAGGATTACACTTCCGTCTCTGGACCATTCATATGAGTAACCTGCCCCGGTAGCCTGTGCAATTAGAGCAACTTCATCTCCATCGCATAATTCTACGCTACCATTTACTTGAATCGGAGAATTGATTGTAGGAATAACAGTAAAAATCCGTTCGGCGGTATCGCTGCAATTTCCATTGGTTACAACAAACCTGACTTTGTTAGGGCCCTGTAGTCCAAGAGAAGGATTTACAATACCAACCGGGCTAATAAATCCAGCTGGGGTACTGCCAACACCTGTCCAAACTGGTGCAGTTGAGGTTACACCTGATACAATTGGAGTTGTGATCCCAAAGCTTGGTGATGTTTGACAAATAATTGAATCCGGACCAATACTCACAATTACAGGAGCTGGAGTGGTGGTTACATTAACAATATCTGAAAAAGAAGATGTACAACCATTGTTGTTAACAATTAACCTGTAAGGACCACCTAAAGTTGCATTTAATGAACTACCAAATCCAATCTGGGGTGGATTTGCCTGATTACCTAAATACCATGTGTAAGCATATCCAGGGTTTTGATTTAAGGAAGAAAGAGAAGCATAACTTCCTAAACAAATAGAAATATTGGGCGTATTCGGAACAATAGATGCCACCGGAGTTGCATAAATATTAAAGGTAACCTCTTTGAACTCAGAGCAACCATCGGCATTCTTTGCTGTGTACCTAAGTGTAAAAGTTTGATTTGAAGTAACAACCGAAGGATTAATTCTTCCTTCTCTGGTAATAAAACCAGCAGGGGAACCTGGAGAAGTCCAACCGTTTTCAGGAATAGTGGGATCAAATGAAGGAAAGAAACCAGTCAACTGTAAAACACCCTGGCCAGTACAAGCAAATAGAGGACCCGTGCCGGCCACATTAACAGATGGGACACCTTTAATTCCTACAATTTTTTGTTCAACCCCAATACAACCATTGGCATCTGTATCAGTCAGAATCACACCAATATTATCGTTTGGAATATAGATAGCCGGATTCAGAACCTGTGTTGGTACCCCATTGATAAAAATAGAAGCAGATGGCCTGCATTTTCCAATGGTTACCGGAGGATCATTTTGACAAATGGCTATGGGAACATTCTGAAGACAAACAAATGGATTGATGTTGGTTGGACCCGTAATTCCAAAAGATTCATCTTTTACACAACCTGTTGTGTTGTTGGTAACCTTTACAGTGTAAACTCCAACCGGAAGGTTATCTCTTGGTGGTGGGATGACATTGCCTTGAACATTTCTAACTATAATCTGGAACTGGTTTTGATTGAGTATATTCACAACCACCTTACCATCAGTCAATCCGCAGCTTGAAACATCTTGAGTAACAACCTCAAACTCAGGCAAAGGTCTTACTGTGATTGTTTTAGACGCAGTATTGCTGCAACCATTTATAGAATATCCAAATGAGACCACAGATGAAGTTATTCCCGGATCAGAGGCAACATAAAGATTATCATTTTCAATTTGTTGGCCAACCCAGAGAAGAGGAACAGAAGAAGGTTGAAGCGCTGTTAATACCAAAGTATCTCCAAAACAAACATCCTCATTAGGACCTGCATCCAAAACCGGGATAGAATTAATTTTAACTGCTTTCTTTCCGGTTCCAACACAACCATTGACGTTGACCGTATAAAATATTGTATCAATGGCAAGACCTGGAATTGAAGGATCAAATCTTGAAGGAGGGCCAGGGAGAATTCGATTTCCTATAGAACTAAATATTCCACCTTGAGGGACACCAGTTAACTGAACTGGATTTGAATTGGCACAAAGCGAATCTTGAATTCCTGCAATCTGTATTTCCAGGTTATTAGGACTATTGATGATGACCGTTTTCTCAATGCTACAAATGTTAAAAACAGAAGTAATCTTAACTTTATAAACCCCTGGCAAAACATTCAGCAATGAATCATTAACCGATAGGATGGTTGGATCACCCACCTTTGTCCATTCATATGAAACGGAAGAATTTCCGTTTATCACCCATGCCGATCCATTGGATAATAAGCAGGCAGTAGCGTTTTGAGTTGCGACATTAAAATCGGGTAAAGCAAATATACAAATTTCCTTTTTTGCCGAGTTTGAGCACAAAGTTGTCGGATTAACAACAGTCAATGTGACAGAATCACAGCCGATAAAAGTTCCACTGTTGTAGGATCCTGTCGAGGTAACTCTCGGAGAGCCACTCCATGCACCAGGCGTTACTCCTGCAGCATTCAAATTGACAATTAGCGGCGAACATCCTGACAAATCCAGACCTGGGTTGACCGTAGGTTTTGGATTGAAATTTACCTGAATAGAATTTGATAAGGTGGAACATCTTACACAAGTAACCAACACGGAGTAGCTCCCTGGAAGCGTAACTGGAATAATAGCCGTATTTACTGCTGGACCAAAAGCAGTTCCGTTTCGCAGTAATTGATAGCTACATCCGGTTTCCACACCGTCATTAAGAATTAATCTTACGGTATCACCCTGACAAACATTGGTTGGTCCTTGAACTGAAAGATTTGCTAAAGGCAACGGAGTAACCCGAATTTCAATATTTTTCCTGGAAATACATCCATTTGTACTTCCACATTGGTAGGTAAGAATGTAATTTCCAATCTGGTCGGGATTAAAAATATTGTTTTGCAAAGGAACCCCATTGAACAATAATTGACATCCGGTTGAAGGACTTAAACCTGAGACAACAAATTGGTTATCTCCAACGCATTTTTCAATGATTGAGTCCTGGACAGTTATTTTTATGGTTGGTTTAAGATTTATGGTATCAGAAATGGCGAAGCAACCATTGGAAGCAATTACTGTTGCATAATAGCTACCAATGGTATCTAAAGTAATTGAAGGTCCGTTAGAAGATAAAACTCTATCGGGATTTGCAACTTTTTTCCAGATAAAACTAAGTCCTGCACCAGAAGAACCTACAGTTATGGTAATAGGTTGCCCAGCCTGTAAGCAAGTATCTGAAAACGGCGGAGCAATAATCGGTGCTACTGGAGCATCCAGAATATTTACATTTACAATATCTGAGAAAGCGGTGCAACCTGAACTATTCTTTATTCTTACTTTGTATTGGCCGCTTACCAATGGAACAAATTTCCGGCTTGTTGCACCAGCAATTGAATCTAATCCAAACCATTGGTATGTGTAACCAGTAAGGCTATCTGCTGTTAAAACAGTTGGATTGTTAGAGCATGGTGTCAAAATCCCGGAAGGAGTAACGCCATTGGAAGGCAATGGATTGAAATTAACCAAAATGGGTAAGGACGTATTTTCGCATTGGACAACACCAATTGCCCTAACCGTATATGAGCCTGCTAAACTGACACTTATAGAATCATCGTTTTCATTTGGGATAATGACATTATCCTTAAACCATTCATATCTTACTACTGTGGCACCATTTGAAACATTGGCAGTTAGAACCAAAGAGCTACCGACACAAACCTGAGAAGCAGGGTTCCTGGAAATGCTTATTTCCGGATTGTCTATTACAAATACGTCCCTTGTATCCGTAGCTGTACAAGTTCCCAAAGTCCTGGTTAGGGTAAGTGTGTTGTTTCCGGTAGCTGCAAGTGAAAGATTAACCGTTCCGCTTGTCGTTACCAAAGGCTGAGGAGACCATACTGATGGAGGAGATGGTGGTGAAAAACCAGTTAAAACAAATTGCCCGATGTTCCTGCAAACTGTATCAATTGGCCCACCAGCATTAACTACCGGTGATTGATTTACCCTGACAATAACCGAAGAACTACCTGTGCATCCTCCAACTGTATCATAGCTATATACTATGACATTTGGACCAAGATTTGCCAAAGAAGGACAAAATGTATTCCCTACAACTCCTGTTCCCGACCAGGTTCCGGTTGGGGAATTCGGTACAACTATCATTGTTACACAATCATCAGAAGAACAATAGTTTGCATCTAATCCAGAAATTACAGGAGGAGTAACAGTAGGATCACTAAGGCCAAATGCAGCGGTTCTTGAACAGCCCGTAGATTGCTCGGTGACTACCACAGTATAGGCCCCCGCATCTAAATTCGAAAGCGTTGGATCTGATAATGAATCCGCCCGGTTAACGGACCATTTCACCTTAAAACCTGGGCCAGTTACAATTCCTGCAAGTGTAGCAGAACCATCCTCAACATTACAAGCCGATGGATTGGTAGTGGTAACTGTAAAAATTGGAGGTGCTTCATTTACTGTAACTTTTACTGTATCAGAAGCAGAACAACCATTCAATTCAAAGAAATAAACAATATCAAATGTCCCGGCACCTGAAGAGGAGGGAACAAAAGTTCCATCTGATTGGATGCCAGTGCCAGACCAAATTCCTCCCGCCGGACTTCCAACCAATAATACTGGAGACCTATTGGAACAAAAAGTAGTATCATTTCCTGCATTGACCACAGGTTTGACTGTAACATTAATTTTTAATGAATCGATAGTGATACATCCCAGAGAATTAGAAACCTGATAAAATAAAGTATATACCCCAGGCGCTACTCCTGTTAAATCGATTACATTATTACTCACCAAAAGCGAACCTGACCAGGTTCCGCCAGTTGGGAATGGAGTTAACGTCACAGGTCCATCTCCAACACATTTTTGTAAATCAGCACCTGCCTCCACATCTGGTGAAGGATTTATTATACCGCTCACCGGAATTCTATCGCTTTCACAACCATTTACAGATGTGGAAGAAACATAAAAAACAGTATCTCTGGTTATGTTTAAAGTTAATTCGTTTCCAGTGAAAACAGATGTTCCTCCAAATGGGGATGTATACCATTGAAAAATTGAGCCAATTTGAATAGAACTGGCAGATAAGGTTACTGAGCCAGACTTACATACAGAATCGCCAACAGTTGTTGGATCAATAGGCTTTGGAAATACCTTGATGCAAGCGCTTGAATCACTGGTATCAATTGGAAGTGAACTGATAATTCTGACCTTGAAGCAATCTCCTCCGTTTGAACCTGCCGGGATTAAGGCTAAAATTGTGTCAGCTTTTACTGAAACTAAAGTCCCGATGTCAACAGGATTTCCAAAATTTCCCAGCGAATCTGAGAGTTGAACCTTAAAAACATTGGTTGCAGTAAAAGAACCTGATATTTTATAAGGTACTCTCAAAATTGTACCTGCACATATTTCAGTAACGAGGGGAGGATCTATAAAAACCTGACCACAGGCTTTAATTTCAAAACAGTCCTGGGCCTTTAATTTGCATCGGCCAGAAATAATCTCAACGCAAATCTTGTATCCAAATTTTGCACTATCTGCCGGCGAAAGAGAATAAACAGTATCATTAATACCCTGGGAAAGGGTATCGATTCCTCTGATTGTTTCCCGAGTCCAAATAAAATATGAATTGGGGTCAGCGCTATCGGGTTTGGCAATAAAAGTATTCAGGGATAATTCGCAACCAGTACTTCCCGGGGCCAAAACAACTCTAACTTTTGGCTTTTTATTAACCCTTAAAGTTGTTGTATCTGAGGCACTTGTAGCAAAAAGGGCACAAGGGCTTTGCTTCGTTACCAAACAATAAATTTTATCTTTATCCTGCAGATTGGTTATATTAAAGCAAGAGTCAGACTGTCCATCCAAAAGAGTATCATTCAATCCCCATTGAATGGTATATCCAGTTCCTGCTCCAGCAATATTAGAAATACAAAATGACAAGGTGTCATCTGGACAATAACTAGGTCTGATAGGGGATGTTTGTGCAATAATTATGCTTGGAGGAGGTGTAAGATCCAGAGAATCTATTCTAAAAGTTTTGGCTACAGATACTTTATTACCACATCGAAACCTTACACAGTAGTTTCCTCGCTGCGTCCCAACAGGAATTAATATTCGGTTTCCCGGACCTTCAATCAGTGGTGGAGAAAAAGTACAGGCCGGAGAACGGTCAATTTCAATTCTAATACCATCTGGCCCACAGCAATTGGGTGGGTTTAGTATATATGGAATCTCAATTATACTACCAGCACAAACCACCGGAGGGTTAACTCCGATTTCAATACAGGAAACGGATTGCGCTTTTAAATTTCCTACAAGTCCGATCGCCGAGATCAGGGCCAAAAATAAAAATTTTTTCATCAGTTAATCACAGGTTTAGAAGGTCTTTTTTGCGGACAAATAATTGATTTTAAGCTATTTAATAACCAAAAATAAGATTTAGCTTTTGAGCAGAACTTACCCCACAAATCCAAACATTCAAACATAGAGGGAGATCAAGCGGTCAAAAAACTAATTAGGGCTTTTTACCTTACTTGGTCTATTTCTAATTGGCTATTCCAGATAATACAGGGTTAGGGGTGCAAAAATAAGGTTTTTTAGAACTCAATATTTAAAAAGTTAAAAAAATTATAAATAAAATTATATAAAAGGCAAAAAATGGACTTACCAATTCCTGGCTAGGACTTGGTAAAAATCATAAAATCATATCATTATGGCCCTTTCCTTACAAATTATCTACATCCAAACATTGAATTAATTTATTGAATTAGATTTTAGGACATCCGCAATCAATTGGCTTTTTTTGCACCCATATTTATTTAGTACACCTTTCTAAAAATTCTACTGTGAAAATCGGCTTAATTCGGGAGCGAAAATTTCCACCGGATAAACGTGTTGCATTTCTTCCTGAACAATGCCATGAAATTCAAATCAACAATCCGCAAATTCAATTCTACATTGAGCCCAGCAAAATCAGATGTATCCCTGATGAAATGTATTTGGGCCTGGGCCTGGAGTTAGGAAATAATATACAGGACTGCGATGTCTTGTTTGGAATAAAAGAAGTGCCACCCGCAGAATTGATCGAGGGAAAGGTTTATTTCTTTTTCTCCCATACCATAAAAAAGCAGGCCCACAACCAGAAACTACTACAGACCGCCTTAGAAAAAAAGATTACTTTGGTGGATTATGAATGTCTGGTTGATGAAAAAGGACAACGAACCGTCGCCTTTGGCCGATTTGCTGGAATTGTAGGTGCGTATAACGCCCTAAGAATGTGGATGTTTAGATTTCATGAAATCCGATTAAAGCCTGCTTTTGAATGTGGCGACATGAGTGAGATGATGAATTATGCAAAGCACCATACCCCAGTTCTAGGGCCGATTAAAATAGCGATTACCGGCAGTGGAAGAGTTGGTTCCGGTGCTATGGAGGTTTTAAAAGGACTGGGAATTGCCGAAGTGGAACCAGATGATTATTTAACAGAAACATACAATTATCCCGTTTTCACTATTTTGAGTTCCAGGCACTATTTTAAGGACCCGATTAATGAAATTTGGGACGAGAAAAAGTTTAGGATAAATCCACAGGATTATGAAGGACATTTTATGGCATTTGCCCAGAGTTCCGATATTTTAATTCCATGCCATTACTGGGACCCAAAGGCACCGGTATTATTTTCTGGTGAACAAACAAAACAGGCTGATTTCAAAATTAAAGTTATCTCTGATGTAACATGCGATTTGCATGGTTCTATCCCGACAACAATCCGGACTAGTACCATCGAAAATCCATTTTACGACATTAACCCGGAAACTTTTGAAGAAATGCCGGCATTTTCAAATAAGAATAATATAACAGTCTGTGCTGTTGATAATCTGCCTTGTGAATTGCCCTATGATGCTTCTCATGCTTTTGGAGAAATGCTGATGCACCATATCATTCCGGAATTGGTAAGCGGAAACCATGTTTCCATCAAAAAAGCTGCGATTTGCAAGGGAGGTGAGCTTATGCCAAATTTTGCCTACCTTGAAGATTTTGCTTACAAGCAAGAACTCTAAAACTGATTATTGGGTTGCCCGGACAAATACTCTTTGTTATTTTTCTGGGCAATATCCAGTTTTCTCATGGCAGTTACCGTATTTGTAAAGTCAAACCATCCAAACTCATCCACTGCTCTTATTCTGTAATAAACACAGGAAAGTGAATTCTTATCAAAAGGAAAATCTTTGAAATTAATTTTTCTGGATCCTTCTGTATCTTTTAATTCATCCACTCTGGCCACTTCGATAAAGGATTTGCCATCAAGACTTTTTTCGAGTATGAAATGGTGATAAACGCCTATCAATTCATCATTGAGGATCAATGAAATTCCATCCGCATCAATTTTTGATTCAAGAAAGACTGTTGTTTTCCAATTTTTATTCGAATTGCCATCTTTTGCTTCCGCATCGAAGGTGTATAGCATCAGGGCTATGCATCCATAAATTAAGGTTTTCATAGAATTTCCACTTTTTTTCAAAATTAAGTTGTGGAAATGCATGACAACTCCCCTCAGAACAGAGAATGGCATTTATGTAATTTTTTATGCGTAACTGCCAATAATTCCTTAAAACGGAAATTTTAAAAACAGCACAAATTTCTGTTTTTCAACACTTTAATTGGAATTTAAAACAAAAATGATTTTATTGGACTTTTACGATTCCAATACGATTGGTTAATAAATATTATGAAATTGGTTTTCAAAACCACAGTTGCTTCCCCTTTTGAGAAGGTGGTCAGCAATTTTGATGTTCAATTATTACAATTTTTGAGCCCTACGTTTCCGATTGTTAAAATCGAACAATACGGAGGCAATCAAATAAATGATGAGATCGATATCAAACTGAACTTTATCCTATTCTCATGGACATGGGTTAGTAGAATAACCGAATTTTTTGAGGATGAAAAAAAGTGGTTCTTTGTTGATGAAGGTATAGTCCTTCCTCCCTTTCTTAACTTCTGGAGACACAAACATGAAATTGAGACAATTGATAATCAGTCCTGTATCATCGATTCCATTGAATTTGAGGCTGCCAAAAACTGGCCAGATTGGTTGGTAAAATTTCTGGTATGGTTTCAGTTTTCTCAAAGGTCAGATTTGTATATAAAATATTTCGAAAAACTCAGTTAACCTGATTCGGATTCTACCAAACAATAAATCCTGGATCTGATCTTCAAAAACCAAACATAAGCCAATATGGAAAACAGATTATAGATTGCAGGCAGAAAAAACCTCAATGAAATACGAAAAACACATTTTTGTTTGTGCCAACCAAAAGGCGGAAGGGAAAAAATGCTGCGGTGAAGCCTTTGGAATGGAAGCAGTTCAACACCTCCGCTCAAGAATCAAAGAAGCCAACTTACAGGTAGAAATAAGAGCCCAAAAAGCTGGTTGTCTTGATGTTTGTCAGCATGGACCGGCTTTGGTCATTTACCCGGAAGGTACATTTTATGGTTCATTAACAATGGAAAACCTTGACCAGATTTTTGATTCGCACATTCTGAAAGGAGAAAAAATAGAATCTTTGGAGTTAAAATTTTAGCCAAATATTTTTAAAAAAACTCTGTGATTCAGTTCTTTAACTCATATTCTTTCGAGGGAGAATTGTGATTTCAGGTCAGGAATGCTTTACAAATTTAAACCCAATACCATGAACAGTTTGGATTTCAAATGAAGGATCTGAAAGGATAAACTTTCTAATCTTCGAAATGAAAACATCCAAACTTCTGCCTTTATAATAATCATCGGTTCCCCAGATTTTCATCAGGATTTCTTCTCTTTTTAAAATTTGGCCTGGATTCTTAAAAAACAACTCCAGAAGCTCTGCCTCTTTATAGGTCAGAAAAATGGTTTCAGTGGGTGTCACTATTTTAAGCTGACCAGGCAGAAATTCCATTTTCTCGGTCTTGAAAACACTGTTGGTAGCATTGCTTTTCTGAACGACAGGCCTTTTTAGGAAAACCTCGACTCTGAAAATTAGTTCTTCAATGCTAAATGGCTTCGTTAAATAATCATCTCCACCCATTTTAAAACCTTGAAGCCTGTCTTCTTTAAGACCTTTGGCGGTCAAAAAAATTATGGGCACATTTTGGTTAATCTCTCTAATCTTTTTGGAAAGTTCAAACCCATCCAACTTTGGCATCATTACATCAAAAATACAAAGATCGCTTGGTGAGGCTAAAAAAGAGTTTAAAGCTTCTTCGCCATTTGATGCTGCAACAACCTCATATCCACGTAATTCAAAGTTGTCCTGAATTACAAATCTCAAATTTTCGTCATCTTCGGCTAACAGAATTGTTGGTTTATTGGTACTCATATTTTTTATTTTTCTAATTTTTAAAAGGTAAATAAATGTCCATTTTTGTTCCCTGCCCAGGTTTGCTATACGCTTCAATTTTACCACCGTGGGCTTTTAAAACAGATTTTACGTAATACAACCCTAACCCAAAACCCTTAACGTCATGCAAATTCCCGGTTGGAACCCGATAAAATTTGTCAAAAATTTTAGATAGCTGCTCTTTGTCAATTCCAATCCCATTATCTGAAATACTCAGATGGATCAAATCCTGTTTTTCCTGATTGAGTTTGATTTTTATTTCCGGCGCTCCAATATTGTACTTTATTGCATTGTCTATCAGATTGGAAATAACGTTAGATAGATGAAGACCATCTGCCTGGATTACAATTGACTCGTCAGGCAACTCTAATTCAATCTTTCCTTTTGAAGCTAGAATGTTGGCTTCGACAGCATCTGCTGCTTTTATAATAAGCTCCTTAATATCAATATTTTCTTTCTTCAAATTGGTTGTTTCCAGGTTTGCCATTTTCAAAACTGCCTCTACCTGATTTTGAAGACGTTTGCCTTCCATGTGGATAATAGACAGATACCTGCCGGCTCTTACAGAAAGAAGTTCTTCGCTTTCAAGTGTTGTTTTGAGGGTTTCAACCGACGCTAGAATTGAAGAAAGGGGCGTTTTGAATTCATGAGTCATGTTGTTAATAAAATCCTTCTGAATTTCTGATAAACGCTTTTGCTTTAAGATCATAACCATTGCGATAATCATAAATACGATGACAAAGACAAGCACGCCAGATGAAAAAAGCCAAATTCCCATTTGTCCGACGAGGGTTGAGCCTCTTGAGGGAAACCGAACACCAAAATAGTAGGTTTGATTTTCCCATTTTGGGAGGTCTGTTCTAGAATTTACCTCCAGATTTTTTGAGTTGGAGGCTATATAGTTTCCATAAACCATTTTGTCATTGGCGCAATCATATATGCCATATTCATAATCCAGAAGAAGGTGGGTCTTTTGGATTTCTTCTTTTAGGAAAATTTCCAATAAATTGGCATCAATGACATCATCAACCCTGACCACAAAATAATCATCGGCCAATTGGTTAACAGGATTGATAAGTTTGGTTTTGTTTTTGTTGTAATCTAAAAGCCTTTGGGCTGTGTTAGTTAATGCAATTTTCACACTTTGATTGAACTGTAGAGCCTTTAAATTAAATGCCCTCTCCAGCCAAAACCATTGGATAAAACCAACCCCAATCAGAGCTAAGGTTGCCAGAATCAAAATTATGCGAATGCCTTGCCGACCCATTATTCAGGTTTTAAAATTGTAAAAGTATGGGACTTGTAATCAGAATAACCATAGAAATTAACACCACCACAAATAAATTAACGAAGTCGAAATTTAGTCAATAAAAAATCCCGCGAAAAACGCGGGACCTTTAACAATTTAATAAACCCAAAATCACAATTTACAAAGCATCGGCAATTTCCAATTGGTTTGAATTTGCCTTAATATTTTCATACTCAGCTTCGTGTATTTTGCCTGCCACTCTCAATTTGATGCGCTCAACGGCATAATACATAGCTGGAACTATTATTAATGTCAAAAAGGTAGAAAAGGTAAGTCCAAAAATTATAGTCCAGGCAAGTGGCCCCCAGAAGACTACAGAGTCACCGCCTAGAAAAAAGTCGGGATCACCATGTGTAAACAAGGTTTCGAAGTTTATATTTAAACCAAGTGCCAATGGAATCAAACCTAAAACAGCTGAAGCCGCAGTTAAAACTACCGGAATCAAACGAATGGCGGCAGCTTCTGAAATGGCACGGGACAAACCAAAACCCCGGGATCGCAATTCATCAATAAACTCAATGAGAATGATGCCATTTTTAACCACAATTCCCGCCAGAGCAATAATCCCTACGCCTGTCATCACAATTGAAAAAGTCATGTGGGTAAGTGCAAATCCAAGCAAAACGCCTATCAATGAGAGCACTACAGTTCCAAAAATGATAAATGGCTTGGAAATGGAATTGAACTGGGTTACCAGAATAATAAAAATCAATCCCAGAGACATGGCAAAGGCAATACCCAAAAAATCCTGCGTTTCCTTTTGATCCTCTTGCTCACCGCCCATTTTCACCACATATCCGGTTGGAATATCCATACCTGAAACCACTTTGTTGATTTCCGCAACCACTTCATTGGCGTTGAATCCTGTTAACACATTGGAAGATAGGGTAACCATTCTTTCCTGATTCTTCCGGTTGATGCTTGAATAGGTACTTTCATACCTGATTTTTGCTAAAGTACTGATAGGAATCTGTCTGAAAGCACCACCGATTGCCATATCACGGTAACTTATCTGAAGATTGAGAAGCTTTTCAATCTGGTCCCGGTTGTCAATTTTCAACCTAAGCATGATTGGGTACTCCTCTTTCGAATCTCTGAACTGAGAAATCTCTTTTCCATAAAGTGCATTTCTTATCTCAAGGGCAATCTGGGCGGTTGAGATCCCTTGTTGGGTAGCTTTGATTCTATCAATATCGACAATGATTTCAGGTTTATTCAGAACCAAATCAGACTTCAGCTCTTCAACTCCTTGAACATTGGCTTTTTCAATTTCGATTTTTACTTGTTTCTCTATTTTGTTCAAAACCGAAAAATCTTCTCCTGAAATTTCGATTGCAATTGGTTTTCCTGTTGGAGGGCCGCCTCTTTCTTTTTCAACAGAAATTTCAGTCCCGGGAATTCCCGTCAAATTTTCTCTGATATCAGTCAAAATAGTTGAAGTGGAAACACCTAATCTCTGGTCAAAATTTACGAAAGCAACTGTAACTTTAGATTTATGTGGCGCAACAATTCTATCTGGATTTTGAGGATCACCTGCGCCAATCCCAACATTTGATATAACTGAAGTAACGTATTGCCTATTAGGAGCAATTACTTCGTTTACTCGTTTTTCAATGATTTTTGTTACCGAATCAGTAACCCGGGCATCTGTGCCAATGGGCATTTGATTGTATACATAAATAAAATTTGGTTCCCCATTCGGAAAAAACTCAACCTGAGGATTTGAGGCTTTAAATATCTGAATAACAGCTATAAAAATAAAAATAACAACAACCAAGGCTCCATAAGGTCTGTAACCCTGAATGAGGAAAGTAATAAAAGCCCGATACTGTCTCATGAAAGCAGGCAACACTACTTTTTGAAAACCGTTGATTAATGGAGTGAAAAAGAAATGGTTAACCAAATATAAAACCAAAATGGTCGCCATAAAATTTCCAAATCCAAACCCAACTGCCGCATAAGATATCCCAGTAAGTGCCCCAAGAATTAACAATGGTTTTATCAGTGATTTCAACCCTTCTTTCTTCTCAGTACCATCGCCTTCTTTTTTCATAAAACTCACCGCAAATACAGGGTTCATGATAAAGGCGACAACCAAAGACGCAAACAAGGTAATAATCAGTGTAACAGGGAGATACTTCATAAACTCACCCACAATACCTGGCCAGAAAAGGAGTGGAAAAAACGGGGCAACATTGGTTAAAGTTCCTGAAAGAACCGGAAGAAAAACTTCGCCGGCAGCCATTTTTGCAGCTTGAATTACAGATAGTTCCTTATGGTCATGTAGAATCCGGTGGGTATTTTCAATCACTACAATGGCATCATCTACCACAATTCCCAGCCCAAGAAGGAAAGAGAACATTACGATTACATTAAGAGAATAATGCAGCGATGGCATAAAAAGGAATGCCAACAAAATGGAAAGTGGAACCGCCAGTCCAACAAAAATTGCATTGGTAGTCCCCATAAAAAACATCAGGATTAAAACCACGAAAATAAAGCCCAGAATAACTGAGTTGATCAAATCGTTAAGCTGTACCCTGGTTTTATCGGATTGATCTCCCGTAAGCGTAACTTTCAGACCATCGGGCAGTTTGGTTTTTTGCAATCTTGCTGAAATCTCCTGGATTTTATCAGAAGCTGCAATCAGGTTGGCGCCAGAACGTTTAATTACATTCATGGTGATAACCGCCTTTCCATCCAAACGGGCAAAATCCTGACGTTCAGCATAGGCATCTTCCACATCTGCAATGTCTCTTAAAAGCACAGAAGCACCTGTTGCTGAACGCACTACAATGTTTCTGATTGATTCCATATCCTTGAATTCTCCAGTTACACGAAGCGTTCGTCTGACATCTTCAACATTCAACTCACCACCTGAAATATTGATATTTTCAGAAGCCACAGCACCTTCAATATCTCTGAAAGTAAATCCAGCAGCCTGCATTCTATATACATCTACATTGATTTGAATTTCTCTGTTCAATGCTCCAATGATATCAACTCTGGTAATTTCTGGAAGTGATTCAATTTCATCCTGAAACAATTCCGCATACTTTTTCAACTTATCAAGCGAATAATTTCCAGAAACATTTATATTCATAATCGGAAATTCAGAGAAGTCAACTTCCTGAACAACAGGGTCATTGTCCATATCCTTTGGCAGGTCTGATTTGGATTTGTCAACTGCATCCTGAACTTTCTGCTTGGCAACCGCTACCGGTATTCCTGTATTAAATTCTACCGTCACCATATTGAAGTCAGCAATGGATTGGGACTTTATCTTTTTTATCCCACTTACTGACTTGAGCTGCTTTTCTATTGGTTTGGTGATCAGGTTTTCCATGTCCTCAGGACTTGTACCCGGATAAATGGTTGTTACTACAAATTGTGGAATAACAATATCTGGAAACTGTTCTTTTGGGAGCCTTCCATAAATCATCAAACCGGCAATGGTTATCAAGAAAGTAACAATATAAATCGTAGTTTTATTGTCAATTGCCCAGGAAGTGGGACGAAATTCTTTGTGTTGCATTATTCTCCTGAAATGGGGATTATAATTTTAAAAACTGATGGGTTGGTTATCTGCCAAATCCTGGTATCCGGTTGTGATAAGGTTTTCTCCGGCAGAAAGGCCTGAAAGGATTTCTACTTTTCCATTATAGGATAATCCTGTAGTAACAGTTTTTTGCCTGGCTATTTTCTGTCCTTTTTCTACAGCAGTTACAAAAACTATTTTTCCGGCTTCCGTAGGTTGAATTATGTTTTCTTCAATTACGATGGCTGACTTGCTGGTCTTGTCGTTGATTTGGATCATCGCAAGTAAATTTGGCTTCAGGCTTCCATTTTCAGAAGGCACTTTTACTTCAATTTTAAACGTTCGGGAAAGTGGATCTACAATTCGACCTACATAACCTACTGTTGCTGATATCGTTTTATCCAGATCGGGGAATCTCACACTTACATTGTCTCCTTCTTTGATATATGCTACATAAGAGTCCGGAACTTTTGCGACCGCTTTTAAAAGATTAACATTTACAAGTTGCATTAAAGGAATTCCTGGAGAGGCCAATGACCCTTGTTTTACAAAAACCTCATCAATTACACCCGAAAATGGTGCTGTAACTAATGTTTGGCTTTCCTGACTTTTTAAGGTAATCAGCTTTTTCTCAAGGCTTTCCTTTTGATTCTTAAGGCCAAGATACTGCATTTCGGTTCCTATTTTTTGGTCCCAAAGTGACTTCTGCTTTTCATACATAACCACCACCTGCGCCAATCCAATTTTGACTTCATCAATTGATTTTTGTAAAACATCATCATCCAAAACGGCAAGAATTTGTCCTTGCTTAACCATATCACCTTGTCTTACTTTAATTGAGGTAATCAAACCTGGCATTTTGGAAGTAACCATTACGTTTTCATCGGCCTCAACCGAGCCTTGCACACTTACAAAATGTTGAAACTGCTCAGGAGCTAAAGTGGTCGATGATACCTGCTTTATCTTTTGAGATTTACCTGAATTGGTATCCAAAAGAGAGATTTCAGACTCAAGCTGAGAAATCTTTTTATCAATTGCTGATTTTTCGCTCTTCAACGCAGCAAGTGCTTCTTTCTTGCCAGCCAGATCTCCTTTTTCTTTTTGCCCACATGCAAAAAATAAGATTGGAAATATCCCTACTAAAAATATATGCTTTTTCATACCCGTTTTTATCCGATTTTTAATTGTGAATTATTGTAATTCAAATACTTTTCTAAAATGCTAATGGTGTCATCAATGGTTTTGATCCTTTTTTCATCTTGCTCAGAAAAGCGAATGTTAAACTCTTCTTCAAAATAGTTTAGCATTTCAATTTGCTCCAACTTGGTTAGGCCCAAGTCTTCCAGATACTTTCTTTTCTTAAGTTGAGAAGGTGGAATTAGGAAATGCCTTTTAAAAATAAAGTTGAACCGGCCTTTTGCAATTGCATTCATTTTTCTTTTCGTTTATTATAAATGAGTGGTAGTAAATTGTATGGACGTTATTCTGTAACCAATAGACCTTGGGCTTTGTCCAAATCTATTTTGGCAATCACAAAATCATAAAGAGCTGTATAGTAGTTGTTTTGAGATTCTTTTAAAGAAGATTCTGAATTGGTTACCTCCAGATTAGAACCAACTCCCTGTCTGTATTTAACTTTTGAAACTCTCACAACCTCTTGTGCCAGATCCAGATTTCTCTTTTGAATTTCAAGATTGGTTTGGGCATTTGCCAGATTTGTATTTGCCTGACTCAGCTCTAAATCAATGGTATTTTCCTGTTGTTTGATGCCATTGTTAAGTTTTTCAAGATTAAACCTGGCTTGTTGATTTTGGAACTTCTTTTGAAAACCATCAAAAATTGGAACATTTAAACTCAATCCAATAAAACCGTAGGGTGCATACCTGTTTTTTTCTGAGAAATTTCCTAAATTTTGAAATTTAGAGGCAGCAGAATTAACGCCCAAAGTTGCCAGGCCAACCAATGTAGGAAGATATCCGGCTTTAATGTTCCGGATTGCAAGACCCGCCAAAGCTTTTTGGGTTTGTAAGGTGGAATACTCGATTCTAGTGCTGTAATCAATGGTTGGGCTTGCCGCTGTTATGTTTTCGGGTTTTATGGAGTCCAATTTACTGATAAGTTCAATGGCTTCATTTACAGGCATTCCCATTTGTAGTTTCAAAACATTGGTAGATAACTTCAGAAATCTATCTGTTTTTTGCCTTTCTGATTTTAGATTGTTTAGTTGTACCTCAATACGGTCTAAATCAATCTTTTCCACAAATCCATTTTTAAATAGTGCTTTTGTTTCTTTAAAAGTGCTGTCGAGTCTGGAAAGGTTAAGGTCAATTAATTTTGCTTTTTCCTGGTTAACCAAAATGGCATAATAGCTTTTCAATACCTGTTCTGTTAAATTGATTTTTGCCTGCTTCAATTGCTTAACAGATAGTTCCTGATATGTTTTGGATGCTTTTAAACCCACTATATATGAACCATTAAAAATTAATTGGGTTAAACCTATCGACCCTGAAAAACTGTTGGCAAGCTGTAAGCCAAATGCCACAGGAGCATCTTTTGGTAATTGATTGGTGTAAAAGGGTGTGTTTTCAGTATTTTCCAAAACAAACCTTTGAACTTCAGGATAATTTTGAACCAAGGCATTACCAGAAATTTGAGGCAACCCTATTCCGAATGTCTCAGAAACCTTGGCTTTGGCAACTTCAATTTCAATTTTTGCGTTTTTTACCAACGGACTGTTTTCCAATGCATACTGAACTGCATTTTGTGCAGTAAAACTTTTTTGAGCATTGACTAAAACTGGAACAGTGAAAAGAGATAATTGTAAGCTTAAAATAAATAATTTCATTCTTTAAAATTCTTGATGTCTTTAATTACGAATAACTTTGAATAGATTTTCTGAGATTGTTTCCCATTGCTTAAGGCCTTTTTCTGTGACTAAGCCCCTCACGAAATGATCAATAAAATGAAGTTGGACAAGAGATAAATCAATATCAACTTCTTTAAAAAGCTGGAGGTTAAACATTGCTTCGATTTCAATCACCCTTAATCTTGCAAAAACACGAACATCAATCTCCTGCCGGTAAACCCCTTCCTTTAATCCCCTCTCAAGATTTTTGACAACAGTTTCCATAAAGTGCGTATCTCTATGTTTTTCAAAAACCTCATAGGCGGCACTGTGGTACTTTTTCAAATCAAATAAGACCGAGGGATGAATTTCTGCGATGTCCTTTTTCATAAACTCAGAAATTTTAAGTACCTCTTCCAAGGCAGAACAGTTTTGCTGAGTCAGCGCATTTATCAAACAAATATCTTCCTTCATGTGCACTTCCATTATTTCTTTAACAAGGGAATCCTTGTCAGGAAAATATTGGTAAATGGTCTTTTTGGAAATATTGCAATGCCTGGCAACCTCATCCATTGTAATGCTTTTTATGCCATATCGCATGAAAAGCTCTTCGGTTTTGGTAAGTATTTTTTCTTTGGTTTCCAATGGTCAATGAAATGAAAAAAACGTTAAGTAGGCGCAAAACTATGGAAACTTTTGAAACAAAAAAAGTTTCCATTAGAAAATTATAAATTTCAATCAACTTTGCTGATAAATCAGCTTCGATCAAATTGGCCAACGTAAGTCTATCCTTATTTTTCGACCCGGTTTCACCAGAAACCTGGGAGGGATTTGAGCATTTCAGTTTTATTAATCAAAGAATTAAAATCTATAAAGACCACTTTCCTGATATTTCAGGGGTAGATATAGCCATAATTGGGTTGGTAGAAGAAAGAGGACACCCAGACAATGAAGGTGCCCATTCAGGAGCCGATGCAATCAGAAGAGCATTTTATGGATTAAGGGCCTCCCATGTCAAATACAATATGGTAGATTTGGGAAACCTAAGACCTGGAGATTCTCTTGAAGATTCCTACTTAAGGTTGAAAGAAGCCATAAGGGTTTTGCTCGAAAACGGAACCTTACCAATCGTTATCGGAGGTACGCACGATCATACATTGCCTATCATCTGGGCATATGAAGAGCTTGGGAAAAAAATTACATTGCTCAATATAGACAGCAAATCTGATACCGAGCCAAGTACCCAATCCGGAATGGCCAACCACCACATAGGCAGAATCTTAACAAGGCACAAAGAAACAATCTCTAAATACATCCATTTGGGATATCAAACCTATTTAATGGATGAGAATATTCTTGCAGCAATAGACCAGCACCATCATTTTAAAATGCGTTTGGGTGAAATCAGGGAAGAATTCAAAGGCATTGAACCTTTGATAAGAAGTGCAGACTTTTTATCTTTCGACCTTTCAGCAGTAAGAATGAGTGAAGCTCCGGCAAATGCAACTGCATTTCCATTTGGTTTAACCGGTGAAGAAGCTTGCCAGATATCATGGTATGCCGGCTGCAGTCCGAAACTTAATTGTTTTGGCATATTTGAGTTGAATCCAGGTCTTGATTACAGGGAAACAACCAGCCTTATGATTGGCACCATGGTTTGGTACTTGATTGAAGGTTTTTACCATCGGGCAGACGATTTATCCTTTTCACCAAATGTTGTGGTTAAACACCATGTGATGATACCAGGAACTTCAAAAGAAGAAATCGTTTTTTATAAAAGTATATCTACCGGAAACTGGTGGATGGAAGTTCCGGGAACCTCAGGAACGGAAAAGGTACCTTGCAGTGAAGAGGATTATTTTCATTGTCTTTCCGGAGAGATACCAAGCAGGTGGTTAAATCATAGCATAAATATCTCTTAAAGAAGTGCTTACTCCAGACAACATTTTGGTAGGAACAATGGCGCTGGCAATGTTGGCTCTTGTTCTGTTTGTTGTAAAAAACGATGAGTTGCTGGGGCTGTTCGTTTTCTTTTTTTACACCTCAGGTCTTAACAGATACAATCTGGTAACATCAGGTGCTGAAAGATGGGTTAGAGTGGCCTATTCAAAAAATATTTTTAGCATGACCGATGAAATAGCCCTGGTCGCATTAAATTACTTTTTTCTGGGCACGGCAGTTTTATCAGTGGCATATTTTACATTTTCAATGTTTAGAAAGGCACCTGAAAGATTCAAAGATGATGCTCAATCTCTGAAAAGCTTTCTATCAAAATTTCAGGTAACCATTCTGATAGGATTTGCCTTGATTGGAAGTGTGAGTTTTTATGCTAAACTCGCTTTTGTGAATTCTTACCTGGCGGGTGGTGGAGGTATTGCATTGGGAGGATCATATTATGTTATGATTGGGTTTGGTCTGGGCGGAGTTATTTCCCTGATGTATATTGTTTTCAAGAATTATGAGGCCAAGGACCAATTGATAGTCAAGATTTTATTTGGCGCCATAATTGCTTTTGCAGCTTCTTTAACATATACATCCTCGGGAAGATTTCAGTTTCTTTCCTGGTCCATTACCATCGGTATCATGTTTGTGGGGGACAAAAATCCATTGTATAAATTGAGAATATACCTGATTGGAGGACTTGCTGTTTCATTGGCCTTTGGACTTGCCGGGGTAAAAAGAAGAACCGATGTGAGTAATTTAACTGGCCTTCAAAAGCTATCACTTGCCTGGGAAAGGAATAAATCAACGGAGGATCAAACCATGTTGGATGGGTTTATGATGGTTTTGCAGGTATATCCCCAACATTTAGATTACCATTATGGTACAGAACATTTGGAAGTGCTTTACCGGCCTATCCCAAGAAGTATGTGGCCAGACAAACCTCTGGGTGGTTATGCAAATAAATTGGGGCTTAATGACAACATGGGTGGTGGTTCTGTAGGCATCTCCCAATCTATTTTCGGTTCATTTTATGGAGAAGGGGGCGTAACAGGGATTGTTGTTTTATCTATTATTTATGCGTTTCTAATTAATGCCATTCTCCGATATTCTCTGCGATTTAAGACTGATGTCCGCCACTTAATTAAGGGAATTACTGTCGCTTCCATTGTTCCACTTTTAAGAGGAGGAGATCTTCCCGGGATTTATGCATTTATTGGAATGACCTTTTGGCCCGTTTTATTTTTTATTAACAGGTATAATAAATTTTTGAAACTTTACATTCTGGCAAGAATTTCTGCCGAAAGAGTGAATTTACAAAACAACCTTTATCAGAAAAAATCAAAGCCAATTGAATATGTCTAATCAAAAGCCCCAAATTATCCATCTTCCAAAATTCCTGGATCTAAGAGGAAATTTATCGTTTTTTGAGACAGATAACCAGATTCCATTTCCAATAAAAAGAACCTATTTGATTTACGATGTGCCCGGAGGTGAAACCAGAGGAGGGCATGCATTTAAGGAGCAAAAAGAATTTATTGTTGCACTTTCCGGGAGTTTTGATGTTGAGGTTTCCTATCAAAATGGTGATAAAGAAGTATTTAGTTTAAACCGGAGCTATTTTGGTTTGTACATTCCAAATTTATTGTGGAGGCAAATGCAAAACTTTTCAACCAATTCTGTTTGTTTGGTCGCCTCTTCAACACTTTTTCAGCCTGAAGATTATATCCGGGATTTCTCTGAATTCACATTAAACTTTTAACAAATTGTATTCCGTATTTGAAGCCTCAATTATTACTCTGCCCGTCATTCAATTCAGGGCCGGTAATATTTCACCAATAGAAAATTCCATTCATCTTCCTTTTGATGTAAAGCGGATATTTTACCTCTACGATATCCCTGGAGGAGAATCGAGAGGGGCACATGCACACAAGGACTGCTATCAATTCTTAATTCCGGCTTCTGGTAGTTTTGAAGTTCAAATGGATGATGGTGTTTCAAAAAGGCAGGTTTTCTTAAATCGTCCTTATCATGGGCTATTGATTCCACCTTCGATCTGGGCCTCAGAACTGAACTTTTCATCCGGCTCGGTTTGTTTGGTTTTGGCATCTCATATTTATGATCCGAGTGACTATATCAGGGATTATAGCAGCTTTTTACAATATAGAGGCCTTGATAAATAATGGATTTTGAATTTTGGCATCCATTAAGTTTTCTCCAAAGGATTTTTAATTTCGATTTAAAAGTCTGGAAAGAGAATCTTGAGAAAAAATCAGAAAATTTGAATGACGGGTTCGGACTCCTGAAAATGGAATGGGATTCTCAATTTTTCGGTGCGGATGTTTCCAAAATATCGTTTCTAAATCCAGAAAAGTTTAATAGCGAGAGGTTTAACAAATACATAAACAAAGAAGAAAACGGACTTTCAAAACATATATTCATTGAGGTCCCTTCTGAAGCAGTTGGCTGTTTTGGCCTCCTTTCAGGATTGGGCTTTTCATTGGTAGAAAGCCGGTTGACATATTTTCATTTGCTTGACCATTTACCGACTCCATTAAACAATTCCAGGAAAGCCAGCAAGGTCGATATACCTTATCTTAAAAAAGTAGCATCTCAAGCGGTAAATGATTTTGACAGATACCATGCAGACCCCTTTTTTACAACCAGAATGGCCAATAATTATTTGGAGACCTACATAGAAAACTGTGTAAATGGATTTTCAGAATGTGTATTTGTTCCTGATTTAGACCAGGTTCCCTACTCTTTTGTTGCTCTTTCAAGGTTAAAGGAGGATTCCTGGTTCGAAAAAGAACCTCTATTCAGAATTCCTTTAACCGCTTGCTTACCTGAAAACAAGGGTTGGCATTATTTATTATGTTTGGAGGCATTGCATTACGCAAAAAACAACAATGCCAAATGTTTGGTTATGACTACCCAAACAACCAACAAAGCCGTTATTCATAACTGCGAAAAGCTTGGATTCAAGCTTGGTAGCTGCACTCATATTTTTTCAAAGTCTTTTTAATTTTATGGAAGTTCCTTTTCTTTCGTTTTCAGCTCAAAACCAACTAGTTGCTGAAGAATCAAAAAATGTTTTTGCTAAATTCTTTGATTCTCAATTTTATGTTTCAGGGAAAATGACACATGATTTTGAGCATGATTATGCAAAATATAATCAGGTTAAATATGCTGTGGGCATTTCAAATGGTTTGGATGCTTTGCATATAAGCCTGAGAGTTCTAGGCATTGGACCTGGAGATGAGGTGATTGTTCCATCTAATACCTATATAGCAACGGCTCTTGCTGTTGAAATGGCTGGTGCAAAAGTTGTTTTTGCAGAACCCGATGTGCTCACTTATAATATTTCACCTTCAAGCATAGAAAAAGCCATTACTAAAAAGACAAAAGCCATTATGCCAGTTCACCTTTATGGGCAGGCATGTGAAATGGATAAGATAATGGAAATAGCAAATGCCAATAACCTGTTTGTTATCGAAGATAATGCACAGGCGCACTCCGCTACTTTCAATGGCAAGATGACGGGTTCTTTTGGCCATGTTAATGCCACAAGTTTCTATCCAACCAAAAATATTGGTGCTTATGGAGAAGCAGGCGCAATTACAACCAATTCTGAGGAATTGGCCATTGCATGCAAAGTCTGGAGAAATTATGGTTCAGAAAAGCGGTACTATAATATGGAGAAAGGATATAACAACCGGATCGATGAATTGCAGGCTGGCCTTCTATCTGTTAAACTTAAATACATAGAAAAGTGGACAAAACAACGGCAGGAAATTGCACTTCAATATTTGAAAAATCTTAAAGGAATTGAAAACCTGATTTTACCGGAAATTGCAGAAAAGTCAACCCATGTATATCACCTGTTTGTGGTAAGAACCCTTGAAAGGAGAGATGAGCTGCAATCCTACTTAGAAAATAATGGAGTTAAAACTGTAATTCATTATCCGATTCCTCCGCATTTACAAAAAGCTTATGAACCCAATGGGTTTAAAAAAGGGGATTTTCCATTGGCCGAAGAGCTGGCCAAAAGCAGTCTAAGCCTTCCACTTTATCCTGGTCTTCAACCTGCACAGGTTGATTATGTGTCAGATCAACTGATTAAATTCTTTAAATAAACCAAAAAGAATACCTCAAAATAAATATTTTGAGGGTAAACTGAATTCAGGTGATTATTGAAAATGAAGCAAATGCTAATTTCCAATAATCACTAAAGGTTCGTATTGATCTCGCTTACTTCAAGTATTACTTTAAACTGGACTTTCCGATAATAGCGAATTTTGATGTTTATCCAGGATTAACAGATCCGTGTAAGAAACGCATACCAGTTAGTTCAAGAATCCATTTCCTACCCCGTACTTTTGACCCGTCACTTGGAAGAAGATAAAACCATTTCATTTGATGATTTAAAGAAGCGGGGGAGTTGGACTTAATACGTTGAACCTTTCAACATATTGGTCGACCTTCCTTGTGAATATCACCCTATTTATCAGTGCCAAAACTCTTAAGGTAGCTTTTGGCCATGCTATCCACGTTAAAAACCATTGTATTATGAGTGAGCCTCTACTTATTAGCCTCATTCAGTTATTTGCTATCGCTTCAAAATTTCACCTGGACCGTGAAAAGGTTAGGGAAATTGTCAGGCTTTTTCTGGAATATCAACTCTCGATTGATAACCCGGAAACTTACCTTACTTTATTTGAAGAATATTTGGACAAGCACTCTTTGAATGCTGCATCAAAGAAAAAACCTGAAGAAGGATTCTTTTCCGTAAGAGATTCTTCAAGGATGGTTCTGTTATGCAACAATCTGAATGAAGAGATGAACCAACAACAAAAACTGAATGTCGTAATTGTTCTTATTTCTTTAATTGACTCTGATGGATACATTCATCCGCAGGAAATGGAGTTCCTTCATACTGTGGCCGAAGTCTTTAATATTTCTCATGAAGAGTTTCACCAGGTTTTAAAGTTCTGCGCAAAAACTCAAGGTATTGAGCCTGATTTTCAAAATGTTGTAATAATTTCCTCTAGTCAAAACACAAAACTTCGCCACAGCAAACACATCTACTCAGAAGAAGTTCCCGGCTACATAGCTGTGATGAAGCTTGAAAATATTGGGTCTTATCATGTAAAATATTCCGGAGAAAAAGGCCTCACCCTCAATGGCGTGGAGATGCTGGAAGATGAAGTGTATAATTTTTCTTCCGGTGGCTTGATTAAAGGAGATGATTCTTCTCCCATATATTATTCAGATATCATTTCTAAATTTCTGGAAGACCAGGAAAAAGAAAAGATAACGTTTGAAGTCAACAAAGTCGTTTATAAGTTTCCAAATGGAAAGGTAGGCCTGCATGAACTTAGTTTTACTGAAAGTTCAGGAAAAATGGTAGGCTTAATGGGCGCAAGTGGTGCTGGCAAAAGCACACTTTTAGAAGTCCTGAATGGCAATCTCAAACCAGCAAAAGGAGAAATCCTGATTAACGGTCTGGACCTTCACCAGGACAAGCAAAAACTAATGGGGGTGATTGGATATGTACCTCAGGACGACTTACTTATAGAAGAATTAACCGTATTTCAAAATCTATACTTTGCTTCAAAATTAAGTTTTGCAAATAAAACTGAAACTGAGCTTCATGAGCTGGTCAATAAAACTTTGTCTGATTTAGGTCTTCTTGAAATTGCACAGTTCAAAGTCGGAAACCCGATGGATAAAATTATCTCCGGAGGAGAAAGGAAAAGGGTAAATATTGGATTGGAACTACTTCGGGCACCTGGAGTTTTGTTTCTGGACGAGCCTACTTCCGGTTTATCTTCGAGAGATTCTCAAAGCATAATTGAGTTGTTAAAGGAACTTAGTTTGCTCGGAAAGCTTGTATTTGTTGTCATCCACCAGCCTTCATCTGACATCTTCAAAATGTTTGACCGGTTGCTCATCATGGATACAGGTGGATTTCCGATTTATTATGGAAATCCAATAGAAGCCATTGTTTACTTCAAGAGCAAAACCAATCAATTAAGAAAAGATCAGGCTTATTGTTTTGAATGTGGACATGTGAATCCTGAGCTTATTTTTGACTTGATAGAAGCCAAACGGGTAACTGAATTTGGCAGATATACCAGAGAGCGAAAAATCCCTCCTTTCGAATGGTACCAGGAATTCAGGAAGTCTTATAAACCAGAAGCGATTTCTAAAGGAAGTAAATCTGTAATTCAAGCCATTAAGCATTCAAAATGGGCCCGACAGTTTGGTGTATTTGTAAAAAGAGATGTTTTAGCCAAACTTAATAACAGACAATACCTTGCAATCAACTTGTTGCAGGCTCCCCTACTGGCTTTATTGCTAGCCTTGATAAACAGACATTACAGCATAGATAAATTAACAGGCGGTAGCTACACTTTCGCCGAAAATGAAAATCTACCCGTTTTTATCTTCATATCCATTATTGTTTGTCTGTTTCTCGGGCTTACCGTAAGTGCAGAAGAGATTTTTCACGACAGAAAAATACTGAAAAGAGAGAAGTTCTTAAATTTATCCAGAAGCAGCTACTTATTATCTAAAGTATTGATTCTATTCGGGTTATCTGCCTTTCAAACACTGACTTTCTGGATGGTATCCAGTTATGTGCTTGAGATAAAAGAGTTTTCCTGGATTCAAATGGGCTTACTTTTTTCATCTACCTGCTTTGCCAACATGATGGGATTAAATATAAGCGCTGCGTTTAACCAGGCAGTAACGATTTACATCCTTATCCCGATAATGCTTATACCACAATTGGTTCTCGGGGGAATCGTAATCAAATTCAGTAAAATTAATCCTGACCTGAAAGACAATACCGATGTGCCTGTTTTAGCAGAAGTAATGGCATCCAGGTGGGCTTATGAAGGTTTGATGGTCTCCTTTTTTAAAGACAATAACTACAACAAAGCGTTTTTTGAAACAAGGTTTAAAAAGCACTCAGCCGATGATAAATACATCTATCTGGTGCCGGAACTTGAAGCCAAAATCGAATACGCCATTGAATATGGAAATAGCAAATTATTCAAGCATAAAGACAAGATTGAAAGCGACTTAGCGGTTCTAAGACATGAGATTTTAAAAGAAAATCTAATCCACCCGGCTTTATCAATGAAAAATGTAAATCTGCTTGCTCCAGGTTGCGACATTGAAATTTTGCAGGAAGCCCAGACCTTTTGCACAAAATTAAGGAGCCACTATTTAGATATTTCTAAAAATGCAGCCGAAACTGAAAGCAAAATTTTTGACAACCTGAGTACCCAATTGAGAGGAAACCAAAATCTGAATCATTTCAGGTTGAATAACCACAATGGGACCATAGAACGGTACGTAAAAAATAGTGATGAGGAAAAGAAAATAATAGAGGTCGATGGCAAGCTGGTTCAAATGGTGGACCCAATTTTTAAAGACCCATCCCCAGAAAATAAAATCTTCTCCAGGGCTCATTTTTTCTCTCCATTCAAATATTTTATGGGTTTAAAAGTTGAAACGCCCATATTCAATATCATAGTATTGTGGATGATGTCGGGCTTGTTGTACATCAGCCTGTACTTTGACCTCATGAGAAAACTAATTGACAATATGTCCTTTAAAAGAAAGAAAGGACACTCAAAAGCATAAAATTGCATATCTGAATAACCACTTTTTAGTATGTAAAAAGCCCTGTCTTTGACGGGGCTTTTTTTATGCCCCAAACCCCAAATAGAAAAGACTTGTCTGCAAAAATGCCTTAAATTGCCGGCCTAAATAAGAACAAAAGCCAAGTTATAATGAATAACCAAATCAGCAATACCATTTTAATGGTACGACCTGTTGATTTTTCTTTCAACGAAGAAACCGCAAAAGACAATGAATTTCAGCATAACCCAACTGGGATTGATGTAAACCAGAAAGCAAATTCAGAATTTGAAGGTGCTGTGGCACAATTAAAAAAGAAAGGTGTAGATGTATTGATTGTGGAAAAAAAACCTGAATACCAATCCATGCCGGATGCCGTTTTTCCAAACAATTGGTTTGGAACGGATGAAGCTGGAAACATTCACGTTTTTCCCATGAAGGCCGCAAACCGGAATATTGAATCCCAACAATTGGACCAGGCCATTTCTTTATTGAAGGAGGCCGGATTTAAAATTGAAAAGGTTAACCACTGGCAGAAAGAACTGGGAAATGAGGTTGTTCTTGAAGGAACGGGAAGCCTGATTATTGACAGGGAAAATATGGTAGTGTATGCAGCCATTTCGGAGAGAACCCAAAAGAAAGCAGTAGAATCCTTTGCTGAAATTATGGGCTACGAAACTGTTCTGTTTCAAACAAGAAGCTCAAAAGGCTTCCCATACTATCATACCAATGTGGTGATGAGCATTGGAAAAGAAATGGCAGTCGTTTGCTTGGAGTGCATTCCCAATAACATTGAAAAAACACTGGTTCAATTAACACTGGAGCGCACCCATAAGGTTGTTCTTATTTCAATAGACCAATTGGAAAAAGGCTTTTGCGGGAATCTTCTTCAGGTAAAAAACCAGAAAGGAAAAGTTTTTACCGTGCTTTCAAAAACAGCATTTGATAGTTTAACCGAAAGCCAGAAAGAAAAAATGTCACCCTTTGGTGAATTGCTACCCATAGAAATTCCGACCATAGAGTTTGTAGGCGGAGGAAGTATCCGATGCATGATGGCGGAGATATTTTTACCCAAATCTTAATTTAGAATCAATTCTTTAAAAAATAATGCTTCAAATTCAGCAACTTAGAGATGAAAAGGAAAGGATAATACTTGGCCTTGAGAAAAAATTTGTTTTAAACGCTTCTGAGCAGGTTGAAAAAGCCATTCTGCTGGACAATGAAAGAAAGGAGATTCAATCCAACCTGAATAAGTTTCAGGAGGAGGTTAACAAACTATCTGCAGAAGTTGGCCAATTGATGAAATCGGGCCAAAAGGAACAGGCAGAAGCCATTAAACTCCAGGTTGCTGGCAAAAAGGGAGAAATAAAAACCCTGGAAGAAAAAACTGCAGTTTTAGAAGATTCCTTGTTTAATGCCCTGGTTGTACTTCCCAATGTACCCCATGTTTCAGTACCCAATGGAAGAACACCCGAAGAAAATGAATTGGTGGAATCATGGGGAGAATCGAAAAACATGCCCGAAGGAAGTCTGCCGCATTGGGATCTGATTGCCAAATACGACATCATCGATTTTGAAAATGGAAACAAGGTAAGTGGTGCGGGTTTTCCATTTTATAAAGGAAAAGGTGCCAAGCTCCAAAGGGCGCTTATCAATTTCTTTTTGGATGAGGCTGAAAAAGCAGGCTATAATGAAATGCAGCCTCCGATTGTTATCAACAAAGAATCGGGGTATGGTACCGGGCAACTTCCTGATAAGGATGGACAAATGTATCATATCCAGGAAGATGGATTGTATATGATACCGACGGCTGAAGTGCCCATCACCAATTATTTCCGTGATACCATTTTAAAGGAAACTGAGCTGCCCAAAAAATGTGTTGGTTATACGCCTTGTTTCAGAAGAGAAGCTGGAAGCTGGGGAGCCCATGTCCGGGGTTTAAACCGTTTGCATCAATTCGACAAGGTTGAAATTGTACAAATCGCTCATCCTGATCAGTCTTATCTGATTTTGGAAGACATGAGAAAATATGTGCAAGGCCTTTTAGAAAAACTAAATCTGCCCTATCGGGTTTTGAGGCTTTGCGGGGGGGATATGAGCCAAACTTCTGCTTTAACCTATGACATGGAGGTTTATTCTGGTGCACAGGCTCGTTGGTTGGAAGTGAGTTCGGTAAGTAATTTCGAAACCTTTCAAAGCAACCGATTGAAGCTGAGGGCAAAGTCTGAAGAGACCAAAAAGACCTTTCTTTTACATACCTTGAACGGATCGGCTCTGGCTTTACCTCGGATCGTAGCTGCCCTATTAGAAAACAACCAAACACCAGAAGGAATCCGGATTCCGGATGTTTTGGTTCCATACACCCGGTTTGAGTGGATAAACTAAGTGAGCAGCCCAACTCAATTTGGGTTTCACTTATTATTATTCCGGAATAGTCAATGGGAAATCCCAGTCTGTCTCCTGGCAGGTATTCTGGGTCTAAACTGGGGACTTATTTCCTCTCCAGAATCAAATCCTTAAACTGGCCAAACAAATACCGGCTGTCGTGTGGACCTGGATTGGCTTCCGGATGGTATTGCACAGAGAATGCCTGTCCGTTTTTAGTTCTTATGCCTTCTACAGAATTGTCATTCAGGTTGATGTGCGTGAGTTCAAGCGCAGCATGCTTTTTCACATCTTCAAGATCTACGGCAAAACCGTGGTTTTGGCTGGTAATTTCACAATGGCCGGAAATCAGATTTTTGACCGGATGGTTTAATCCCCGATGGCCATTTTTCATTTTAAAAGTGGACAAACCATAGGCCCTTGCCAATAGTTGATGACCCAAGCAAATGCCAAAAAGCGGCTTTTTGGTTTCCAAAAGTTGTTTTATGGTATCAACCGCATAGTCCATACTGGCAGGATCTCCTGGACCATTTGAGATAAAAAAAGCATCTGGTTGAAAGGCAAGGATATCGGCCAAGGCTGCATTTCCAGGCAAAACCAAACAATTCAAATCCTGCAAAGCCAGTTGATTTACAATATTTTGTTTGATTCCATAATCCAGAACGGCAACCCGTTTTCCTGTTTCCGGCCCAAGGGAATACGGTTTTGAAGTCATCACCCTGGAGGCCAATTCAAGAGATTCCATGTCAGGAACCTGCGCCAGTTCTTTTTGCAAACCAGGCACTTGCAAAATTTCTGAAGAGATAATGGCATTCATCACGCCTTTGTGCCTGATGTGCTTCACAAGCTTGCGTGTATCAATTTCTGCAATTCCTACGATTCCATTTTCTGCCAGATAGTTGTCGAGATTGTCATCACCGCCTGTTCTGGAATAGATGCCGGAAAATCCATCGCAAATCATGCCTGATATTTTGACAGAATCAGACTCGACCTCATTTTTGACCACACCATAGTTGCCAATATGGGCCATTGTATGAATCACAATTTGCCCAAAATAAGAAGGGTCCGTATAAATTTCCTGGTAACCCGTCATACCGGTATTGAAGCAAAGTTCGCCACCGCTTGTTCCTTTTTTGCCTATGGCTTTGCCATGAAAAACCGTTCCGTCTGCGAGTAAAAGTGTTGCATCCGGACGTTGGGCTATTCTTTGCATATTGGTAAAATCGTTATTGCTCTGTTTGTAAGTCCTTGTTTGATTGGGTTCCATATGCCAGGCCGTAAAACTTCATTTGTTTTACCATGGAAAGTAAACCATTGGAACGGGTTTGGGCAAGGTGGCTGGTCATGCCAATTTTATCTATAAAAAAGAGGTCGGCACTTGAAATTTCTTCTGGTTTGTGGCCAGATAAAACCCTGATTAGCAAACCCACCAGGCCTTTTACAATGATGGCATCGCTGTCTGCCTGGAAGTGCACAAGTCCATTTTCAAAAGTAGAAACCAACCAAACCTGCGATTGGCAACCTTTGATGATGTTGTCTTCTACTTTAAATTTTTCAGGAAGTGGCGGATTTTTTTTGCCGAGATCGATGATGTATTCATACCGATCGGTCCAGTCATCAAACAGTTCAAATTCCTCCACGATTTCGTTTTGAATTTCTGCTATTGACTTTGTTGACATGGTGCTGCAAAGCAACAATTCAAAAGCGTATCCTGCAAGTTGAAATTTGTTGTTTGGATGAAAAATCCAAAATTGATTGGATTTGTTTCAATTTGACTAATTCAAAATGTATAGAACTACGTGAAACTTTTTCCTGATTTTTTGACCAACTGACCACTGCTGTATTGATTTGCAAATCCTTATTTTCAAAAACCCATTAGAATTGATTGGTGAGCCAAAGACCTTGGATTAAAACATCCTTTCAATAAAACAATATTGCCTTCTTTTGCAGAATGGAAGAGAAAAGTTACAATAGCAAAAAAAGTGAAATAGCAGAAGTGGCGAAGGAACTGATCGGGTGGGAGGACAATAAATTGTTCAATACCCTTAAAGATTTGACTTTGGGGCCCGGGGAAATGGTGAGGAACTACTGCAATGGTGAGCAAGATAAGTATCTTTCCCCAATAACTTATTTCCTGGGGGTAACTGGCTTGGTGGCTTATCTGAGTTCTGTTTCCGGATTGAATGACTTCGCTATAAAAGAGGGCTTGAAAAACTTCGATGCCGTTTCTTTGGATTGGGCAAACAAAGATGTTATTATATGGAAAGAAAAAATTGGAGTTATCAACTCCTTTTTGCTGAACGAGACTGCACAGAAACTCATGTTGGTGCCCCTACTACTTCTACTCACATGGATTTTTTATAAAAAGGTCAGGCCGAGCTTTAAAGAAAATAGTTGGTTTTCTTTGTTTGTCCAGGCGCACAACAGTCTCATTTCCCTACCTTTTATGGGAATTTGGTGTGTGACAAAGGAACTTGGATATTTTATCACATTCGGTACCGCTTTTTCGTATTTGTTTTGGATTTGGGCTTCCAAAGGATTTTATAACATCAAATGGAGTAAAGCAATCTTAAAAGCGACTCTTCTTTATGTCTCCTATTATTTGATCTTCATGATGTTTTATTTCCTGATTTTTAGGGCGATTATTATGTAAGCCAGTGCTCTTTGATTCTGAGAATCTGGTTCTTCCCATATCCTCGACTTACAGACCTTTGCCGCAGTAAATAGTCCATCTGTTTTTTCTAACCTTTTGGAAGGGCCGGTGTAAATTAGGCCCAGGTGGGGGACCAAAACATACTAAAACTGGTGTGGCGCAAAAAAGTCACGCACCTTCTCAATAATTTGGTGGTCCGAAAGTTTGTCTGAACTTCCAATGGTTATTTTCTTGTTTTTGAAATGCCCATCCGTATCCAGAAAATTATGAAACTGTGATACTGTTCAAAAAAGTGTGTAAAGCTCAAAAGTTTACGATTTTCGAATCGACAAATTTTAAAAGCATATACCATGAGATTTACACAGCAGCAAGTAAGTGAAATTTTAGAAGAAATCGCCAATGGCGAAAATGGATATCAGCAAATCCTTAAACTCGGCCTTGAAGCAATAATGAGAGCAGAAAGGAGTGAATTCAATCAGATTCAG
>JAIXQU010000122.1 GCA_027485575.1 Cytophagaceae bacterium | reverse complement strand
TGAAGAAACCGTTTCAACTTCTAATTTAGCTTCAGGCGTATATTTCTTAACCTTATCTTCGGCTAACACCAAAGAAACTGTTAAGTTTGTAAAAAAATAATTTCACCCAATAGAATTGCCAAAAACCCCCGCTTCAACGGGGGTTTTTCTTTTTACAGGCATCTCAGGAATAATTGTAGAACAAACAAGGGGTTGGCCAAAAAGTTGGTCATCTCTTTGTTATTTATAAACAACCTTTTTACCTCCTGGGCATAATGAAGCTGAAGGAAAATGTTCAATTCAAGTCATTGACTGCTCATCAAGTCGTCATATTGGGGTCCTAAGAAATTTCCGGGGAGAGGTGTGGTCCGAAAATAAAAGAAATCTGTATTTCTGGCGCCAGCGGTGCCCGATGTTACGAGGAAGAGAAATAAGTCAGGCCAAAGGGTTGTCTAAAAAGGTCTAACTGAAAAATAGTTGTCAAATGAAATTTGGTTAGCCACAATTTACCAGAATTCTTGGTCCATTTATGGACCAACTATCGGTGGTTGTTTAATAAACAACATAGCAAAAAGTGCCGTAAGGTACGAAATAGGCAGCTTTTATATTTCTTACCTCCGGCACTCTAACACATTTGTTTTGTATTCTATTAATATTAGGTCCCGTTGGGAACCGTACTACCAAATTAAATTTGGTAACCGAAATACACTAAAGCCTTTTTAGACAACCCCGTCACGTTATAGGTTCAAACAAATATTCCGGTTTGAAATCAATTTCATAGGCTTTTAGAAATCCGAGATATTCAGCGTGGCAGGATCGTTTCTTATGGTGCGTCTCCTGGTTTTGAATGTAAACAATCAATTAGAGAACCCGGGATCGACTCACTGAGAATGCACCAAATCCCAGCCGGACTTCGTCAGTCTGACAAGCTACCTGCCATTCAAATCGTCTCTATTTACAATATGCCCCGTTGGGGAAAAGCTAGTATAAAGAGCAAGAAGTTTACAATACCTTGGATGTCATTATTTCGATATCCTAAAGCTACTAAATTGACAAGCGATCGAAGAGGATAGAATCTTCTCCCCGATTTTTCCACTGACCTCTTTTGGGGTTAGCCTTTGATAACACTATTTAAATAACAAGTCAGGTTTAAAAGCAGAACAGTCAAATTCTCTTTAAATAAAGATTTTTCCCGTCAAAATGCCTGAAAAAAAACATTCAACTACAATGATTTTCAAAAATGAACGATCAGGTTCATGCACTTCATAAAACTAATTATATAACAGATTGAAAATATTCTACCCAATATATTTTTGATGGTTTAAAAAAAACTTACACCTTTGAGCAAAATTTTCTTTAGACAGTCAAAAAATGAAAAAACTTTTAGCAATCGCCACAATAAGCGCAGCCGTTTCATTGGGTTCTTCTTCAATCAACGCCCAGTCATGGGACGTTAAATGTTTCCAGCAAGGACCTGCAAGAGGTTTTGTTGCTGGCTTTTTAAAGGGAGCTAACACAGCACGACCTTTAAGATCTTTGGATGTTAACAACAATCTTGCATTGCCTAACACTACAGGTTATCCAATCGGAGCCCGTTCAATTTCTACTAAATCAGAAGTTGCCGAGAAAAGTGATACACCAAACGACATGAACTTTGCAAGTTTAGGATTTGGAGGAATAATGACTTTAGAATATGTCGGTGGTTCTGGTTATTTTTTAAATGGTGGTGGCGCAGACATCGACCTTTATGAAACAACCTGGGGCAATCCATCATGCAAGCCTAACTCATCAGAAAAGGCCAATGTTGAATTTTCTCAAGATGGTTTTAACTGGTTTCCCGGAACACCTGTAGATGCCTGCCATAATGGTTCTTTTGATATTTCGCCTTTGCTTTATGCGAAATATGTAAGGATCACTGACAAAACCAATCCAGACTGGAGAGTTTCTGGTGATGGTGTTGATGCATATGATGTAGATGGTTTAGAAGCTAAATATGATGGCGATCCATCTGTAACTCAAGGCGTATGTGATTACAGACAAGGTGTTTCCAAGCAATTTATCGGTACGGGTGCACTTCCGGGAACCGGAATTTTCTCTTTGAGAAATAACATTTTAAATGCTCAGGTTAATGACCCAACTTTCACTCCAGCTCAATTGGCCAATCCAGCTTTAAGAGAAGCAGTTGGAACTTACAATTTCTGGTCAATCGGATTTGGTGGTTATGCTTGTTTCGCACTGGGATATGCGGTTTTCGCGATACCAGGACCTACCAAAGAAATCAGAATGTTTGAAACTACATGGAACAATTCACCTTGTCCAAATTATCCTGAAACTGTTTTGGTTCAGGTATCAGTAGATGCAGTTAACTGGTCAGCAGCACTTCCACTTTGCAAAGATGGTGATATTGACTTAGACGCTTATGGTCCTGCTTATGCTGTAGTGAACTACATCAAATTTACTGATGCTTCTAACCCTGCAAGTTTTGGAAAAGGTGATGATTCATATGATATCGATAATATCTATATTGCTCAACCACATCCAAGTGTATGCATTCCTCCACTTTGCTCTGGCGAAGGAACAAGAACTAACATCAGACAATTTCCAAATATTGAATCAAATGTAGGATTCACTGGAGTTCCTGAGACTATGTTCCCTCTGGCTATCGTTGGAAGTAACATCGTATCAGATGAAATTTCTTTCTCTTCAACCATTGGTGAAGAAGGTGGATTTTTCTACTCTATCAGAAACCATACGGGTCAGGAGTTGGTAAACGGAGAATTGAAAGGAAATCTTTATGACTTGTCTGAAGAAACTGTTTCAACTTCAAACCTGGCTTCTGGAGTATATTTCTTAACCTTATCTTCGGCTAACACCAAAGAAACTGTTAAGTTTGTAAAAAAATAATTTCACCCAATTGAATTGCTAAAAACCCCCGCATCAACGGGGGTTTTTCTTTTTACAGGCATCTCTGGAATTATTGTAGAACAGGATTATTCAGTTGAAATAAAAAAGCAACGCAACGCAATGATTCCGATTTTTTTAAAACAACAAACCTCAAAGGGTATTTTTATTGTGAATCAAGGCATTAAAAGCCAATTGAATAATCCGTCCGGGTTAAAACAAAAAAAGGGCTTCCTCGGAAGCCCTTTTAATTTGACGAAATCTAAACTAATTTCCTCTTGCCTTATCTGATTTCTCAAGCCACATCCCAACAATAAAAGTTGCGATAAAAAGGCCGGCAAAAAACAAATAAGAGATTAATTCCATTGACATGAGAAAGACCTTTTAGTGAATATTTTTGTGCAAATATAGCCTTTCGAACGGATAACCTAAGTTTAAAAACTAGTTTTACACCGAAATGGAAACGGAAATTTTGAAAAGACTATATATCATAAGGCATGGTGAAACCGACCCTAATAGAAATAAAATCATACAAGGAAGTGGTTTGGATGCCCCATTAAATCAAAAAGGCATAAATCAGGCCCTGGATTTTTACAAAGCCTATAGTCATATTCCTTTTCAAAAAGTATATACTTCCAATCTTATCCGAACCTGGCAAAGTGTTGAAAAATTTATTCAAAATGGCATTCCACACTCCCCTCTAAAAGAACTTAATGAGATCTCCTGGGGAGTAAAAGACGGCACAAAAATCGACCAGAAGGAACAGAAGATATATACCCATATGATTAACCAATGGAAATCTGGATCCTTAGATGTTTGTTTTGAAGCTGGAGAAAGTCCAAACCAGGTCGCAAAACGACTAAACTCAGCTATGAAAAGTATTCTAAAGGAGGGAAATGAAGATGTTATTTTAATGTGCATCCATGGAAGGGCATTGAGAATTCTGCTTTGCATTCTCTTAGAAAAATCTTTGTCTGATATGGAGGATTTTTTGCACAGCAATTTGTGTCTCTATATTCTTAGCTGGGATGGGAAAAACTGGAAAATTGAATTAGAAAATGACACATCGCATATTTTGAATTAAACCATATTTGACTTAAGCGGTTCTACTTAAATGAATATTTCAATTATATGTACTTCTCCACGGGAAGGAAGCCAAACCCTGAGATTTGGACAATATCTAAAATCGATTTTCGAAAATCAGGATGCAGAAAACAAAATATCTATAATTGACTTTGAGGATTTTGACATTCCGGCAATTGGAAAAGGAAAGGTAGATCCCAATAATTTATCTGATTATCAATCAAAACTGATTCAGATTTGGGCAAAATCTGATCTGATTGTCTTTTGTAGCCCTGAGTACAATTGGACAACAAATGGAGAGATATTCATCATGTTTGACCAACTGGGAAGTAAAAACTTTGAATACCTTTTTGAAAACAAGGTATTCGCTTTTGCAGGAGTCTCATCAGGCAGGGGTGGAAAAATTGCCGCACTCGATGTATCCAAAGTGGTTAATAAATTGGTGAGTTTTCAGAACAAGCTTTCCATTGTATCTTCTAAAATATATGAATCACATGAAACAGGAAAAAATATTCAGGAAGATTTCAAGTCAACAGGAAATATTGCTTTTGAAGCAGGAGTGTTGAACTTTGTTCAATATTCATTGGCCCTGACCAATAAATGGATAAGGTCGAACGCGTAAATATTTACAACCAAAAACCATGAAAAGAAGAGACTTTTTAGAGATTTCATGCCTGGGAACTATGTTGATGGTGGCTTCCCCGTTGGAAGTGTTTTCAAAAGCCAAACCAAAAGTTAAATGGGGAATTGCAACCCTTACCTGGGGAAAAGACTATAGACAAGGCATAGAAGAAATTGCAAAAATCGGTATTCAAGGAATCCAGATAAGGCAAGATGCTTTTAATGACTTCAAGGCAAATCCAGCCGAATTGAAAAGCACTTGTGAGAAACTAAAGATTTCTATTCCTATTTTATCCGGAGGGGATGTTAAAATTGATGGTTCCATAGACGAACAACTCAGGCAATTTTCTGAAATGGCCAGATTTGTTAAATCCATTGGTGGAAGATATCTGGAGGTTACAACACAAAAAAGAGACTCCTTTCCACCAGGAAAGGATAAGCTTCAAAAAATTTCTGAAACTTTAAACCTCATTGGTCAGGAGGTGAAAAATCAAGGAATTGAACTTCTGCTACGCAATCAAATGCATAAAATGTGTCAAAAGCCATCTGAATTGGCATATATTCTTGAAAACACCGACCCTAAAAAGGTGGGATTTTTATTGGATATTGCCCACTTTGCACAGGCAGGAGGAGATCCCCAGGAGGCAATCATAAAATACCGGAAAAGATTAAAATTGCTGTATATCAAGGACCTATTGGCACCCAAGCCAAACCATCAAGGTTCAAATGACTACAACTACCAATTTACTGAGTTAGGAAAAGGGAATAAAATAAACTTTGAAATGGTATTCAATGCACTTAAGAAAACAGGTTTTAAGGATTGGTGTATCATCGAGTTAGACTCTGTTCCAAATCCCAAAATATCACCCATGGAAGCTTCAAAAGCCAGTCTGCAGTATTTAACTTCTACTTTTGGGTACAAGTTCTAGTTCCTGTTAAGTCATGGCGGAACTTATGAATCAAAGGAAGGTTTTGGTGAATTAAATGGGTTGGCTTTTAACTTTTGAGAGACAAATTCCCAGGCGATGATTCCTGCTGTAACCGAAACATTTAAAGAATGCTTTGCCCCAAACTGGGGAATTTCTAAGACAAATTCTGAATGTTCAAGGGCGGATTCTGAAACACCTGAAACTTCATTACCTAAAATCAAGGCATATTTCTTCCCTGATTCAAAAACAAAATTTCCAAGGGCAGTGCTCCCTTTTGTCTGTTCAATTGAAATCAAGGTATAGCCTTGGCTTTTCAAATCAACCAGGCAATTAGAAATATCCTCACAATAAGACCAGGCTACAGTTTCTGTTGCTCCTAATGCAGTTTTCTGAATGTCTCTATGCGGAGGTTGACCGGTAAGCCCACACAACCAGATTTTTTCAACCCTGAAGGCATCTGAAGTTCGAAAGATAGAACCAACATTGTTGAGACTTCTGACACTATCCAAAACAAAACAGAAATTACAGGTTTCTACATTCAAAAGTTGCTCGGGGTTCAACCTGTTCAACTCCTCCATTTCAAGTTTCCTAAACTTAGACTCCAAATTATGCAGCTTATATTTTTCTGTTGATGGTAAATTCTACAAGTCCCTCGAGGTGCTTTGTAGCTTGGTTTTGGGGAAGTTCCTTAATAATCTGAATCGCTTTTGAAGAATATGATTCCATCACGCTTGTGGCATAATCTAATCCCCCTTTAGATTTCACAAACTCAATTACTTCTCTAACCTTTTTTGGTTTTTCTGATTCATTTTTAACAATGTTAATAATCTTCCTTCTCTCGAGCCAATCGCTATTATTCAAAGCATAAATAAGCGGTAAGGTCATCTTTTTCTCTTTAATATCGATCCCCAAAGGTTTGCCGACATCGTCAGAACCATAGTCGAAAAGATCATCTTTAATCTGAAATGCAATTCCGGTCAGGCTACCAAATTCCTTAAACTTTGAAATGGTTTCGGAACTTGCCCCGGATGAAGATGCACCAACAGCACAACAGGCGGCAATTAAAGTAGCCGTTTTTTGTCTGATAATTTCATAGTAAACATCCTCTGTAATATCGAGTCGACGGGCTTTTTCGATTTGCAACAACTCCCCTTCACTCATCTCCTTCACTGCTTCAGATACCAGCTTAAGCAAATGAAAATCACCATTATCGACGGATAACAGGAGGCCCCTGGAAAGTAAATAATCACCAACCAGAACGGCAATTTTGTTTTTCCACAAGGCATTCACACTAAAAAACCCACGTCTGTAGTTGCTGTCGTCTACTACATCATCGTGTACCAATGTAGCTGTATGCAGCAATTCGATTAGTCCGGCTCCCCTATAAGTGGCCTCAGAAATACCACCGCAGGCCAGGGCAGATAGAAAAACAAACATCGGTCTAATCTGCTTCCCTTTCCTTTTAACTATGTAACTTGTAATGGTATTGAGTAAAAAGATTTTACTCTTTATCTGCTCCTTGAAATTTTGCTCAAATGCAATCAATTCCTGAGCAATAGGTTCTTGTATCTGGCTGATTGATTGCATTGTAAAAAACTAAAAAAATGAAAAACGGATTAAGAATTTTAATCCAAAAAAGTTCTGATGGAGGATAAAAGTGCTTTACCATCAGCTCTTCCTAGTCTGGGATCAGATACCCTTTCCGGATGTGGCATCATACCTAAAATGTTTCCTCCCCTGTTACAGATACCCGCAATGTTTTCAAGAGATCCGTTAGGGTTTGCATCAGAAGTGGTTAAACCATCAGCAGTTGCATATTTGAATAATATCTGGTTGCCTTCAATTATTTCATCCATCTCTTTTTCCTTTGCAAAGAACCTGCCTTCGCCGTGGGCAATGGGAATGGAATATACCTGGTCTGATTTTAATGAATTTGTAATTGGCGTTTTCGGGTTTTGGACCACCAAATTTGTATAATCACAAATGAAAAGCCTGTCCTTGTTTCGAAGTAGTGCTCCGGGCAACATATTTGCCTCTGTAAGAATCTGAAAACCATTACAAATACCCACAACAAAATTCCCTCTCTCTCCAAAGGCCTTTACTTCCTTCATAATAGGAGAAAATCTTGCAATTGCTCCCGAACGAAGATAATCTCCATAAGAAAAGCCGCCAGGCAAAAAAACGATATCGCAATCCTCCAAATCTGATTGTTTATGCCAAAGCTTAGCAACTTTTTCAAATCCGGAACGAGATAATGCTTCTACCAAATCCTGGTCACAATTGGAACCTGGAAAAACAACCACACCTGCTTTTTTCATTACATTATAATAGAGTTCAAATATGGCATATTTGACCTGATTAATTCCTATGACCGCCCAATGGTCTTAATAATTATTCAATTACTACCCGTATTGAAGCCGGATTTTTACCTCCCAAACTTTTTATTTGAAATATCCCATTCTTAACTTTCGATGGAACAACCACGGATTGATAATTACCATGATCCACAATTAAGGATTGTTCCATTTTCTGTCCTAAAGAATTATACCAGGCCAATTCTTTTGAATCTTTTGGAAAATTAATAAATCTTAACTCCTCTTTGGCGGGAATTGGAAATGCTACCCATTTTTCACTAAACATCTTGTCAACTGAGAGTGGGTCAAACAACAAAATAGTAAATGATTTTACAGTTGAGTCAATTCCCCCATTGTCAATTCCTCCATTGTCTTTTATTTTAACAAAACAATTCACGAGTCCAAGTACACTTGCATTAGGTGTGAATTTTAAAGTATCATTTTCAAAATAGGGTTGAATTTGAAAATAGGAAGGTTGATCATTGGTGACCGAAATTATAATGTCCTGGCTTCTTTCATCCCATGGCCCTGGTTTTAAGGAAGTTAAAAATCCAGGTCTAATCCTTGGGAAGTTTCGATTTGCAGTATCGGATTCGATAACTGAAAATGAGGGCGGGTCATTTACCGGCAATATTCTAACCTTTGAAAAATATACTGATGTATCAACTCCTCCAATTCCAGTACCCCCATTATCCTTTAAAATTATTTTTAACCTGAAAGTACCATTGGAATCTGGCTGTGATTGTAAACTAAGTTTTCCTAAAGTATCAATGGCTGAAGATAATATCTGAGGGAGTGGACTGATAAGGAATGAAACTTTTTGTAATGTATCGCCAAATGTCAAGCCAGAATTAATAGCATTTGCAAAACCAGATTTGAATACAAGTCCTTCATCTTCTTTAATGGAAAGAAGCGTGTCGACAACTGCACTAGGCTTGCTATTTGGAAAAACTGAAATTTTTCTGATTCTGTTGTTGTTGGCATCTGTAACATAATATTGTCTTCTAACTGAATCGATAAAAAATCCGATGGGTCCGGTAAATTTAGCATTGGTTAAAAAGCCATCACCAAAACCCGTACTATTTAAGAAAGTAGAAACAACAGGCGTTTCAACCCCAACAGTCCTAATTATGCCTTCATTTTGAAAACCTGCTACAAATAGTGACTTAGATAATGGATTGTATGTGATTTTAGAAATTCCCCGAAATCTTGCCTGGGTTCCAATTCCATCAACCAAACCAAGGTTGCCATTTCCTGCCCAAACTTTTACACTACCAGAATCTGGATTGATAACTCTTACCCGAAGGCCTCCATCCTCACCAACAAATAGCTTATTACCAACCCACTCCACAGAAATTGGTCTATTGAATCTTGCACCCAACAAGGTACTGTCTTTAAAGCCAGAAGAGGAGCCGGCATAGGTTGAGACTGCTGTTGTTACTACATTAATGGTCCTGATCTTGTGGTTTAAAACATCGGCAACATACAGTAAATTCCCCCTTAATGCGATGTCCTGGGGTCTGTTGAAACGCGAAAATCTACCCAAAGGCTTGTCCAGAAACCCACTTGTATCACTGCCGGCGACCCATTTTACTTCCCCTGTTTTGGTCAATAATAGTTTGATTTTGTTGGAAAAAGGCTCAGTAAAATATAAAGAATCGCCTGTTCTACTGATTGCCATGTTAAATGGACGGTTTAAAACTGCATTTTGACCAATCCCAAAAGTATTACCCGCAAAACCATTTCCTGCGATGGTCTTAACTACTCCGTTTCTTAAATTTATAAACCGTATGGCATGGTTATTCTGGTCAGAAACATATAAAGTATCTTTCAAGGGATGTTTCACAATGTCATAAGGAGTACTAAATCTGGAATTTATGCCTATTCCGTCACCGATTACTCCAACGCCTGCAAACGTCTTTACCCGACCCGAAGTTGAAATCTGCCTCAATCTCCTGTTAGAATTATCACAGACGATGAGACCAGAATCTGATTGACAAATACCTAAAGGATAATAAAAACGAGATGCGCCCAGGTTTCCATCCAGGTAACCAAAAGTGGCATTTTGACCGCACCAGGTAAGCCCCTGATTGGATCTGACTGCATATCTAACTATTGTATGTCCGGAAGCATTGGCAATATACATTGTATCTCTCCTTTTATTAAAAGCCAATTGCCTGGGGCCAAATACTGGGACATTCGGAAGGCTGGAAACCATTTTGGCAGAGCGAATAAGTCGTCTGATCCGGCTATTAAACCTGTCTGAAATATACAATGTATCTTCTGTCCTACTCAACAACAAACCTGAAATTTTATTGAATCTGGCAACAGTATCTAATCCTTCCATAGACCCGGAAACATTCAACTTTCCGGCCAAAACCCTGTACTGACCAATTGAATCCCGGATGATAACTCTATGGCCTGCTCCTGCAATAATTAATCTTCCTTTTCTGTCACAAACGAGCCCATCAAGTTCTGTATCAGGTAAAGTATCAAGGGCAGTTGAAATGCCCGTTGAACGCCTGAATAGTTTGATAATATTTCCATTGGTTGCAAAAAAAACTGAGTCGCCACCATGGCTAATTGCAATGGCAGAAATAACTTGTTGATTTGTAAGAAGTGTTGTGATTTTTTTTGTCTTAAGGCTCATTTTCCGAAGCGAGGTAAAATCCCTGTCGCTAAAAAACAAAACACTGTCTTTGGCAACTATCTGAAAAGGTCCGATTTGGGCGTTTAGCGCCGAACCATCAAGAGGTTTAGAATCTCCTGCTATTGTTGTAACTAACTGAACCTGAGGAAACCCCTTATAAATAAATATGAATTGAATCAATAATATTAAGACGAGCCTCATTCGTTGATATCTATAAAAAGTTTGAATTTTCTTGCAATTAAATAGAAACGTAACAACATACAAATGGCAGAAATTGTTAAGCCAATAAATAATCCAAACCATGTTCCATTCAGGCCCATATTTTGAGAAATCCCAAGCCAGTAGCCGAGCGGAATGGCTATTACCCAATAAGCAAAAAGGGTCAATAAGGTTGGAACTTTAACATCCGAAAGTCCTCTAAGACAACCAAGGCCAACTACCTGTATTCCATCGGAAATCTGAAACAATGCAGCGATGGAAAACAAACTTGCCGCAGCCAAAACAACTTCCTCTTTCTCAATAAAAAGCAACGGAATCTGTGTTTTAAATAGTAAAAACAGGGCTGCAGTAAACGACATAAAAATTATAACCAGAACCATTGATTTTTTACCAGTTTCCAATATTTTTTCTTTATCCCCCAGTCCAACAAAATGCCCGATTCTTATGGTTGAAGCCGAAGCAATACCGCTTGCCATCATGTAGGTCATAGAAGCAAGGGTGATTACAATTTGATGGGCAGCCAGAGAAATCTCGCCCATCCTACCCACCAAAATTGCAGTAAAGGAAAAGGCACCAACCTCAAACAAAAATTGAAGTGAAATCGGAATTCCTAGTTTGTTCAGGTTTGAAAATTCTTTTAATTTAACAGGCACTGAAAAAAAGCCCTTTCTCCATTTCATTGAATTCTGTTCAAAAATAAAAAACAACATGAGTCCGACTCCCATTACCCACCTGGAAATCAGATTAGAGATACCCGCACCGATAATTCCCATTTCAGGAAATCCGAATTTTCCGAAAATGAGGGCATAATTAAGGACTACATTTAATAAATTAGCCATAATACTTACCACCATTCCAGGCTTTGTATTTCCTAAACCATCATAAAATTGTCTGAAGGATTGAAACAAAACCAAACCGGGCAAACTGGCAATCAGGTAACCAAAAAAAGGAATGGCAAGTGCAAGAACTTTTGGTTCCTGATCCAATTTATAGGCAAACGGGAGCAAGAACCATAGAAAAGCGCAAACAAGTAATCCCCAAATGGTATTTAAAAGCAGGCTGTGAAAAAGGATGCTTTGACAGTTTTTTACTTCTTTCCGGGCAAAAAACTCTGCAATTTTTGGAGTGGAAGCATAAGAAATGCCCACAAGAAATACAATCGGAACTGATAGCACATTGTTGGCCAAGGCAGAAGCCGCCAGAGCAGAAACATTACCCGTTTGCCCAATCATAATTGTATCGGCAAGGCCTACTAAGGTATGGCTCAATTGACTTAAAATCGCAGGAATGGCCAATGCAATTAATTGGTTGTACTGGCTTTTTTCTTTCAATAAATTAGAATAATAATCTAAAGATGTATCCCTCTGCGCTTTAGAATCAGCTCAGCAAGGGCCCAATCTTCGGGTGTTGTAACTTTTATGTTGTCGTAGCTTCCTTCTACCAGATTTATTTGATGGCCAGCCAGTTCCATAACTGTGGCATCATCTGTAAACCTAAGATCATCTGTCTGCTGGTAAATTTCTTTGAGATCCTTTTGCCAAAAAATCTGTGGGGTTTGCACATAGAAATATTGCGCCCTATCAACAAAATGACTTGAACCTGAATTTTGAACCCTTAAAGAATCTTTTGCAGGAACAGCAAAAACAGCATTCCGATTTTCAATTGCACTTTGAAATGCATGTGCAATTAACTTTGGGTCAATAAATGGTCTAACCCCATCATGGATTGCAACCAAGGTTTCTGGATCTGAAATACTTCGGACACCATTTGCCACCGATTCAAATCTTGACTTGCCTCCCATTGCCAGCCGCCAATTCCCTTCCGGAAAAAACTTCCTCAGCAAAGACTCCCAAATTTGGGCTGTACCAATTCCTATCACATAGACCAACTCAATATCTGGTGCAAATCTCCTAAAGCTAAGTCCAGGGTGTATGGCTAGCGGAATTCCATTTAGTTCCTGGAATTGTTTTGGCTGAAGTCCACCCATTCTGGTTCCAGAACCTGCAGCAACCATAATGACTGTCTTTTTTATTTCATGCATAAAAAGAGTCCAGAGCTTTTTAAATTTTTAAGTTATTGAATGGAAAATAATAGACAAATAATAAAGGGACTGAATTTCAGTCCCTTTATTAAAAAAAAACCCCGTTAAACGAGGCTTTAATTTCTAATTTTCTTCAGGTGTTTCTCCTTCATTCTTAGCTTTTCGGCTGTCTCTCACTTTTTTAACACCGTAGGCAGCACCTGCAGCTAATAAAAGTGAAATTCCACCGTCCACTGGAATTGGAGAAGGATCGCCAGGATTGAAAGGAGGAGGATCATTTTGACTCATCCCTGCTATGGCCAATCCAACCACAAAGAATAATGATAAAAATATTTTTTTCATGAGAACTAGGTTTTTCTGATTGCGAAAGTAAGAAAACTAAAATTTACTACAAAAAATTACTGATAAACTTTGTTGGGTTTTAATATCTCAGACACTTAAAAAAGTAACCCTGATGCCTTAATTTTCTTTAAAGTGATGATAAAAACTGGATAAAAAATCTTTTATATGACTGATTATAAATTACTTAAAAAAACATTAATATTATTATGCCATAAAAATTATTTTTTGAAAAAAGTTTCACTTCTATCTAAAAAAAATTTAAAAAGGTACTTAATGTTTTTGCGATTTTACCCAATTCAGGAAACTAATTGATTGAATTCACAAAAGTCAGATATCAAAACAGAATCCTATTTAGAAATCTGAAATCTGATTATGCCTGAATTGCCTTCTTTGCTTTTGGAAGAAACAAAATAAAATCCTTTGGATAATCCATGAAACGAAAACTCCTTTTTACCAACAGGGGCAACACCTGAAAACTGAATCTGGCCAAGTACATTATGGACCGTAAATTCATAAGATGACCCTGAGTTGTTGACCAAAGTGAAGCTGCCACCTGAAACAGTCGGAAAAAGCATAAACTTTTGTTTTTCTATTAACTTCTCAATTGAAGTTGTAATGGCAACATTCCAGGTTGGCCAGGTTTGAAGCACATCTTCCTGTGTCCAGTTTGCAGGATTATTTATTGCAGCAAGTATTTCAGCAGGAGTGCCTGATGGATCATTCAGATTGAAAAAGGCATTTTTCTTGAGGGTTGGAAAACCAACTGCGTTTACTCCGTTTACAAGGGGAGAAGGCAGGCAGGTTTTGTTATTATTTGCTCCACCACATGCTGATCCACATGAAGTTTCCCATCCCATCGTACTGATACCAGCCAGCATTACGGTATCCTGACCTCCTACCTGGTATGCCAAAATCTGATCACCACTTTGGCTAAATGCCAAACCACCATTGGCGGTACCACTTGAAGTGATGGAGTCTTCAGAAATACTCACAATCGTTCCTGCAGTCATGGCATTTGTAGATGTCCATCTGGAAGTACCTTCATTTTTACAAAATTTAACCGGCTGAGCATTAATGACTGCATTGTCTGTAAAATTGATTTTGGTATTTGCATCAATATCCTTTAAAAGAATAAAAGCAAATCTATCTTTTACAGTTTGACCTGTTTCTCCACTTTGGATGGCCACAAAAGCAATGTCCCCAGCCTGCAAAGTAGTCTGGGCAAAAGATGTAAGCGCTGAGCCAGCCAGCACCAAAAAAGAAAGTATTGTGTTTTTCATGTTTGTAATTTGTTTTGTTTTTTATCTGAAAAGCATTTGCCAACCCACCCTTAGTTGGTCATCGAATCGCTGAATAAGCGGATTTTTTCTGTCTATCAGTCGATAAGAATATTGAGCTTTTATCATTGAATTGAAGCCGCGTATTTGATATGCGTATGCAAACGTAAGGGATTCTTCGGTATTTTTTTGCACTAAATCGTTGGGATTGAGCTGGTCATATCGTATAGAAAGAATAGATTTCAAAGGTTTACATGCATAACTGACAGTAGCCAAAATGCCTCCCGCCCGGAAAAAACCAGTGGGATTTGCTCCAATTTTTGTTTTCGCAGTACCTCTGCTCTCTCTATATCGCAAACCAGATGGGTCAATGTCATCCGTCGGTTTTACATTGATAAGATGCCATTCAATCTGGGTTGAGAATCCTTTCCATTGGGCTGAGAAATCAGCTGTAAAACAATCCTTCTGCCCGGAAATTACCCTTAAATAATAATCATCGCCCGGTAAAAATGAGCTGTACTTCCTTCTTACTGTTCTTGCTGCAGCACCTAACTGAAACATTGGAATTGGGCTTGAATTGATATCATAATCCCGATATCTATACCTTGATGGAAAAGCAATGTCAACCCTTCCGACATATTCAAATTCACC
>JAIXQU010000147.1 GCA_027485575.1 Cytophagaceae bacterium | reverse complement strand
TAATCCATCCCACCTCCCCCATATTCTGTAGGAATAGTTGGTCCAAAAGCCCCCAACTCACCAAATTTTGGCAACAAATAGGCTGGAAAATAATTTTTCTGACAACAATCCTCAATGATTGGGCTAATTTCCCTTTTAACAAATTCACGAACGGAGTCCTGAATCATACGATGCTCGTCTGTTAACAGCTCGTTAAGATCATAAAAATCAGTACCTTCAAATGCATCTACGGAGGTACGTCTTACAATTTCTTCTTCAATTTGGCGCATAAACTCAAAAAATTTGGCGCAAGTTAATCTATTGCAGCCTGAAAATTAAAACTGGATTTAGGGGTGATTGGTTCAATCTATTTTAGATTTTCCAAAAATTCTTTCAAAAACAAAAAAAAACAATGGATTAAATCTATTTTTTTCAATCCTTTGCTTCGAAATTTATAATCCACCAAATTATGATGAACGAACAGGAACTCATTGAAAAACTGAGACTGCTGGAAACCAAATATGAAGCTACAGGACAAGACCTGGGTTCATATCTGACAGGCTTGTATGAAACAGATTTTCTGAATTATTGGGATTACATCCATCTGGATACACTTTTAAGTCTTCAGGTCAAAAGGACAACACTACATGATGAAGAAATCTTCATCATGTATCACCAGATAACAGAATTGTACTTCAAGTTGATTTTACTGGAGTTAAAGCAACTGGCTGATTATGAAACGATGGATACAGTTTTCTTCGAATCCCGAATCGGTAGAATTAACCGTTATTTTGATGTTTTGATTCAATCCTTCAATGTTATGATGGACGGAATGGAACCAAAACAATTTTTAAAATTCAGGATGGCATTGTTGCCGGCTTCGGGATTTCAATCGGTTCAATACAGGCTCATTGAGTTAGCCAGCACTTCGGCCCAACAACTTTTAGATGTTGAATTCAAGCCATTGGGGCATAAATTAACCCTGGAAGAAAAACTGGAAAAAATTTATTGGCGAAAAGGCTCAACTGAACTTTCTACTGGAAAAAAAACATTGACACTTCAACGGTTTGAACAAAAGTACAATGGTCAGATTCTGTCCTTTGCAAAGGAGTATGAAACGAAGAATGTCGGTTTAAGAATTAAAGAAATAAATTGGTCTCTGGAAGAAAACCAAGGTTTAAAAAAGGTATTGAGAACATTAGATGAGCAAGCCAATATTCTTTGGCCACTTGCCCATTTTCATTCTGCAATGCGGTATCTCAACAAACCACCAGCAGTAATCCAGGCCACCGGAGGTACAAATTGGCAACGATATCTTCCTCCAAAATTTCAGAAAACTGTATTTTTTCCCGAATTGTGGACAGAGGAAGAATTAGAGAACTGGGGCAAAACGGCTTTCCAAAAAGCAACTGTTAAGCCTTTCTAACCTCCTTTTTCTACCCCCAATATTTCTTCGTAAGCCTGCGGAGAAATATTGGCATTGGTTCTAAAGAACCGGCTGATATAATTCTCGTCATCGGACCCAGGTTACTCTGAATTTGGTCCTTTGTTGGGTCATAAAGCAGAGTAAAAGTTAGTTTAGTTTTTTTCTTTAACTGTTAAAAATGTTGGACTGTAGATATTGTTAAACAATATAGAATTGAAGGCCACTTCAGTTTGATGTTGATGGAGGCAATAAAATTCCGGATAAAACATGAAGACAATTTCGCACAACCTACCTTCTGGAAGAACCTTAAAATTTTGATAATGTGTATTTTAAAAGAGAAATTCTCTTCCAAATTGAAATTCTAAAAATCTGCTTTTACAAATCCAGTACCTTCTTCAATCCAAATTAATGGGTATTGTTTTAGTCTTTGTAAAAGGTTAAATCCGGATTAAGCAATAGAATTTAAATAATTGATTTTCTATACTTTATCACCTCACCTAAATCCTCTACAAGGCAGAGGATTTAAGGTGAAAATTAATCATTTTTCAACCAAAGGCTTTTTCCATAACGGAATTTGGGTCAAAATTTTTTATGGTCTGAAAATATAACCAGCTAAAAGACCAGTTTACCTCCCAACGGATTGATAAGCATACAAGCCGGGAGTTCTTTCAAGAAACTAAACTTTTAATCTTAATACTGCTTTGTCGATTCCAATAAAAAAACTGACAAATAAATCAGCCCAAAAACCCAATTATCATTGATTGCCTTTTTCGATTGGCAGCGCTATTACTTACAATTAAATACGCTGAATCTCATTTCTGTCACGAAAAAATAAGTTGAACTTTTAAGGAATGGAATTTGTTTTAAAAAAATAAAATTTTAATTCTCAAAACCTTTCACATATATAAATAAACCTTATTTCATCTTTTTAAACCACTCTCCATATTGAGCGCAATTTTGCAAACGGTCTTGCGTGAAAGACCAAAAATTAATTCTTACCCTTTAACGATTAGAAATCATGAAAACGCAATCAGCTTCAACAACACTTGCAGGTCTTTTCCTTTTCGCCTCAATTTTAGTTTTCAGTTCATGTTCTAAAGAGAAAATTGAACCTACTTATAAAGTTCCAAACGGAGCTTCTTCCGAAAGAATCGTTGCCCAAAAAATCATCTTTAACAACCCAATCGTTGACCCTGAACCAAGCAATGAAGTTGCTCCAATTTCGACCAATGAATTGATAAATGGTAAAGTTCATACCAAAATTGCATTTGATGATGGCACAGGCATAGAAGTACAAAGAACCCGAAACCATAATGTCATTTTTAATGAAGCAAAACCTAAAAATGACTCCCCTTTAAAAACAAAATTTCCCAAACAGTTTAAAAAAGAACTATTAAACAGCGATTTATAATTTCGCAATTCAATCCAGAAGAAAGGCCGCCAAAAGCGGTCTTTTTTTTGTTTAAAGTTTTCAATTGGCTCTTATTAATCAAAAAATCTGATTTGTTCCGGGTTCGGAAGTTCAACATAAAATCAAAAAAAAGTGCTCAAAAAAATATTGAGCGTAGCAACCTTAATCCACCAAATCCTTTACCAACTTCTCCAGATTTTTGGATGGGTCATCGCAAAAGCCGGAATGCACTTTTGAAACCTGAATAATGGTGCTGCGGGTTGCTGTTAACCACCGAAATCTGGAAGGTAAATCCAGCTTGCCAATGGGGCCACTATCGATTGTACCCATGCTTATTGCTTTAAAGGAAATTAGATTATGTATTACTTCCTGTATATCCAGGTCCGGAGCAAATGAAGATATTCTGTCCTTATTGATTGAAAATTCGCATCCCAGAAATTGTTTTGAGGCACAATATAGAATAACACCAACATTCAAAAATTCTTCCCGCTCCACCTTTGGAACCAGACGAATCACCGCATACTCAAATAAATTTTTCCCTTGCATGTTTGGCTTCGTTTACAAAAATGTGGGCATTGGCAATCCGGGTTTGCAAAAAAGCAGCATAGGCAGCTCTATGTTGGGATGTTGACTCAAAACCTGGTTCATTTTCTAACCATTCATCCGGAATGAGAGACAGGATGAATTCGATTTTTTCGTTTGTCAAAAGAGCAGAAAATTGTTGGTCCACAGCATCCAAATCAGATGCAAAAGGCAGCAAAACATGATTGGAAACCAACTTAAAAGGACTGATGGCGTGGTTTTCTACATTGTCCCAGGAATGATGAAAATATAAGGAAGCACCATGATCTATCAACCAAAGTTCCTTGTGCCAGATCAGCATATTGGTGTTTCGGCTGGTGCGGTCTATGTTGGTGAGCAGGCAATCGAGCCACACAATTTGGGAGGCCAGTTCGGATGAAACTTTGGTAACCGCGGCATCAAAAGTGATGGCCCCTGAAAGAAAATGCAAACCAAGATTTAAGCCCACGCTAAACTTAAGCAAATCCTGAATTTCTTCATCAGCTTCTGTGCGGCCAAAAGCTTCATCAAGATTGGCAAAAACCAGTTCCGGAACTTTTAAGCCAAGTGTTCTGGCTATTTCTGCACCAATGAGGTCTGCAATCAAAGCTTTGCGGCCTTGCCCTGCGCCATGAAATTTGATCACGTACAAAAACCCATCGTCCGCCTCTGCAATGGCTGGCATGGAACCGCCTTCCCGCAAGGGCGTTACATAGCGGGTTACGTTTACTGTCCGCAAGTTGGATTGGCTTGTGGCCTGGATGTTTTGTTTAGAATTGGCCAGAAAAAAATGCTTTAAATCTTTGCCAAATAAACCGGAAAGGGTTTTGAAATAAAAATGAATTGAAATTTAAAATCCGGGATTTGATTGGTGTGATAATAACCCAGACTGAAGCCATTTCAATTTCAAATTGTGAAAGACTTGTAATGTATTTATCCCTTCCCTGTGTTGTTGCACATTTCTGAATTTTTAAAAATTAGCAACACACCTTGTTGCTAATTTTTATTTTTTTTCGAAAGTGCAACAATCTGCTTTTTGAAATTTAAAATATTGAAACCCAATTGTAGGAAGTGTGCGCTTTTGAAAGATATTCAATCTCAATCAAAAATATGGAAGATTTTAGCAACTGATTGAAATCAGAATGGTTATTGAGAAAAAATCAAGGTCAGATTGAAAATACCCGACTTACTGAAACCGGAGAAATTACCCATGCATTCCTAAAAATATTTACCAAAACAGGGCTGTTTCCCTCCCACCCTTTTCAAAAATGGTGGAATATAGGAATTATTATCAGCTGATTGTTGATTTCTATACTCCAGAAACAGAATATGGTAAAATTCTGGAAACCGGTTCTGGAAAAAAATTGCTGGAGAGAGGATTTTGGAAGAAATTGGCTGAAAGGAGGTTTAGCAAGCCATCTTTCCAAACTAATAAAACAGAAGCCAATTAAATACTGGCAGATTTCATGGATAAATCAGTTTTTTCAAGCCATTTGCATTTCATAGTTTTTTTCATGAAATGCAAATGGATGAATAAAACTCAGGCAGTTTGTGGCAAGCCAGACGATTGTTTTACCGCATTTTGATATTGCTCCCAAAAAAATAGTGGAAAAAATACAATGGCGAAAATTACGGTTCCCAATAAGAGTAGTGCATTGGCACCAATGTAATGCTGGATTTTAAAAACAGAACCCAATCCAAAAAAGGAAATGGCCAGCAAACCAGAAATAATTCTTACCCTTTTCCCAGCATTCATTTTTGAATAAGTGTTCCTGAGCTGGATGATCCAAACTGGCAACACCATAAAAAATAGTGCAGCACAGGCAAGCATTAACGACAGGTTTGCACCGGGCCAACGCAAGGTTTTAAACAAGATATAAATGGTTTGACCAGAGGCAGCCAAAAAGGCGCCAGAATACAGAATTCGATTCATACGAAGGTGGATATTAAAATTGAGAAAAAATTGAAGTTCTTGTTCTATGGCCGGGAAGCCATCGGGTGCCAGTTCTTTGTAAGCCATCTTTGCTGCAGATTCAAATTCCTGCCCTTTGTCCATATACATAGTTGTGAGGCAATAATAATGGTCGAGCAAATCGTTATACAAGGCTTTTCGGTACAAACCGGACTTATTAAGTTGCTGTTCTAAGTATTCAAACTGCACATCGGTTAAGACAATACTCATGGCTGAAGTTGAGGTTTAAGTGAAACCAGATTTTGCATCATTTCCAGGAAACCGCGGAGTTCTTTTAGTGAAGTCTCGCTTTGGGTTTTTCCATTTTGGGTTAGGCTGTAATACCGCCGGATACGTTTTCCAATAAATTCTTCTTCAACGGAAAGGAATCCATCAGCCTCAAGTTTATGCAGGGCCGGATAAAGAGAACCCTCCTTTACCATAACCTTACCCTCAGAAATTTCTTTTAGATTCTGGGCAATTTCATAGCCGTACATCCGCCCTTTTTCTTCAAGGAGCTTCAGTACCAGGGTAGATAACGTGCCTTTAATTAACTCCGATTGTTTCATAAGACAAACGTAAGCATAGAATTCTAATACATCAAATATCTATGCATATTTTTTTGATAAAAATGCTGAATGGCAAATTTTAAGGATTATGTGAAACAATAGTTCTGAAAACCAATTCTTTCGATTTTTTAATCAAATCGGAGATGAGATAAAAGACTTGTTGATTTCGAATCCGGTTTTCAGCTGATTAACAAATTTTATTTCTTTCAAACACCATATTTACATTAAAAAATTTGCGGATGAAAGTTCCTTAATCCAAATACCTTTGCACTTGAAGAAATTCCGAACCACCCCTAAGCGTCAAGGCGAGGTAGTGGAGTAGGTTGAAAGCCAGTCCGAAAGGGTTGGCTTTTTTTGTGCAAAAAATAGTTTTCTGGTCGCCGGATTTATTTCAATGGCTTAAACAGGGCCTCTTGAAAAAGTAAACCTTAAATTTTTGAATCATTTTAACCTGGATTTTTGAAGTTATTTTTAAACCTGAATTCAACCATAGGTACTGGCTAAAAAAAACCAACCGAATGCCTTTTGTTTATTGTATCACAAACCGATAGAAACAAAAAAATGAAATACAGCAAATCTGAAAAAATCGAAATTTTAGCTCCTGTACAAGTTCACAAACAAAAAAATGTAGATTTGATGACTACAATTTTTGATTGAAAAATACCAATGCAAAAAATTATCGGGGGAATGCTGAACAAATTTTGTAATCCTTTTTTAAAACCATATCTGAAGAAGATCATTTTCGGAGTTATAATAATTGTCGGGGCTTCCAGCTGTGCATCCATCATAGGCGGTGGTTATTATAATGCAGAAGTAAGAGTAGCAAACCGACCTACAGCAAAAATTTACCATCAGGGAAATTATGTGGGCACAGGAAATGCAATGTTAAGGGTGAAGAGGAGAGATGCCAATAAACTTGTAATTGGTCTGAAAGAAGATGGTTGTCCAGATCAGGTTTTTACATATCATACCAGGACCTTCAGGGCATGGGCTTTGGTTGGAACTATATTGGTTTGGACAGGACAGGTTGGAAACATACCAATCTTTTTTGGAGTTGCTGTAGATTTAATCACCGGAGCCTTCTGGAAGCCCAATGTCAATGAAAATGGAATCACCAAACTTGACTACAAAAACTACAGATATAGCCTAAAATATGACCAATGCAATGAAGAACCAGCGAAGAAAAAGGAAATTCTGGACTTTGTTTACCTGAAAAACGGAAGCATTATCAAAGGGACTATCCTTGAACATGTGATTAATGTGAAAGTGAAAATCAAAACCAGAGATGGAAGCATTTTTGTTTATCCTTCAAATGAGATTGAGAAGCTAACCAGGGAGGTCGCTGAACCTGTTGGGTTATAGCAATTCCTGTCTAAGAACATAACAACCGATAGCCATTATCAAAATGGCAAAACTAAATAGGGTTTATCATCAAGCATTTAGGCCACCCATTTTGGCGTTTTTGCGCCTTTACTACCAAAAAACAAAAAGACATGGAATTCATTTTGAAATGAAAATTTCCAATGTTTTCAACTCCTGATTTTAATAAGATTAAAAAAAATCTTTAATTGGCATTCCATAAATCGTTTAAAATTAGCAGAATGAAAAAATCAGGACTTTATATTTTCGCCTTATTTATAATTGGTTCAGCAATGGTTTCATGTCAAAAAACAGAAAAACAAAGTGTTGTTCCTCAGCAAAATACCCAGGATGAAAACATTCTCAGACAAAAAACCAATCCGGTTTCCGCACCAGAAGGTTCACCGATTTCTAAACAAGATTTGGATTCATGGGTCCAAAAAACCTTAGAAAAAAATAGCGCTTTTGAGTGGACTATGGCGGATCTTAAAACCATTTGGTCTGCACTTCAGGAAAAGGAAGGAACATTGGCCATCGGTTATAAGCCTTCTTCAATGAAAGAGGTTGATGGAATCATCCATCAAATTGATTTAAGCAAAGGAGATTGGAAAAAAACCCATGACGCCCTGATTGAGTTGATAAAAACTAGTCTCCTAAAAAGCTCAAATTCAAATATGACTTTTGAAAGTATTTTGGTTGAAGACGATCAAACCCTTCCAATAATAACCATTAAAACTAAAGACAAAGAGCTGGTTACCCAACTGTACAATCTCGAAAATGTCAGGTATCTGGACCCATTGGATTATTGGCCATCTGGAAATAATTACAGAATTGCCTCAAGTTCCGGATGTTCAGCTTCCACAACATCCTTGAATGCTGCCGACTATTCCACTATTACCCCAGGCTGTCTTTTGCCCTGGAATTTTAACAATCTGAACATTCCTTCTGCCTGGAACATTGCCAAGGGTACGGGACAGAAAATCGGAGTGATCGATGCTGGAATTAGTTCTGGCCAGAGCCTATTAGGATCCTCTTTTAACAACGGGTTTTCGGCTGTAAACCGGAATGTATCCACTGATTTCACTTATGGAACCTCCGCTTTTGCAAGTTGCACACATGGAACATCTATGTCTGGTTTGGCCGTTGGCCCAAGAAATACTCTAAACGCAAGTTCAGGAGTTGCCTATCAAGCCGGACTTCATTTCATCAGAGGCTGTAGTGATGTTGTTTTGGATGAATCGGCGGAAAGAACTGCCGTAAAAAATGCCCTGGTAAGAATGGGAGACAGGACTGATTTAAACATCGTCAGTATGTCAATTGGAACTCCTTTTGGAAGTTCAGTTTTGTTGGATGGCTGCAACTATGCCAATAATAAAGGCAAAATATTGTTCGCCGCAGCTGGAACATCCACAAGCTTTACTTCCTGGTATGGAGTGATTTATCCAGCTGCATACAGTGTTTGCAATGCAGTAACCGGTGTCAATGAGTCTGGAAATAAATGCTCAAGCTGCCATGATGGAAGCCAGGTAGATTTTACAGTTCCAATGGAAAGAAATGCGAATTCAAACAGAAATTCGATATCACTTTCCGCATCAGGCACATTGCCCACATACATTGGAGGTTCTTCTGCAGCTACAGCTACTGCGGCTGGAATTGCAGCTTTGGTTTGGTCAGTAAATCCAAATCTGACAAAGGCTCAAGTTTATACTTGCCTGAGGAATACCGCTCAGTTTTATCCTAATTTAAGCAATAGCAAAGGATTTGGAAATCTAAACGCTTCTGCTGCAGTCAATATGGCCGCCGGTCTTTAATTTAAATTATCTTTTAAAAAGCTCCGTTCGTAATTGGATGGGGCTTTTTTATTTCCGGCATATAATTCATCAAATTTCTGTTTCAACTTTTTCACCTCTATTGAAATAGAAAAAGCCCTAACAAAATTGATTTGCAAGGGGAAATACTCAGGAAAATCTTAATTCTTAAAAGCTAAAATTACTTGATTGTCCAGGCTTACATTCTGTTTATTTATTAATTATTCAATTGTCGTTAAGTTAATCTCAATTTCATTTTAGAGATCCATTTTCAGCATTTACATCATTGGAACCCCTCATTTCCAATTTTCTTCCCGACATCAGAATCACTTTGCTTTTTTTCCACTTCGAAAACCCTGAATGTAACAATTCTGGAAATTAATTCAATTGGAAGTGGCTCCTGGACTGGAAACTGAACAGAGCCTTTTCCTTGCTTGTAGAAGCTGAGCTCTTTTGCAAAGGCTTCATGGCCAGTTGGAGTTGCATAAAATCCAATGTGATTTTTATAGCCAGCAAAATACACCAATGGCTTGCCGTTTAATTTATAAGCTGGCATTCCATAAGAAATGCATTCCGTTGCCAATGGAGCTGACTTCAAAATAGCAAACCTCAATTTTTTCAATTTAAGTTGAACCTGTTCCGGAAATGCTTCAATATAACTTTCAACCGTTAAAAACACAATTTTCGATTCATTAGCCATATATCCTTGACATTGCAAATTTAAAAACTACCTTAAGTCGCCTGTCCGAAAGTAAGTAAATTGTTGTCCGGGTCCAGCATCGAAAACTCTTTTTGTCCCCAGATTTTATCTTCCAATTTTCCTGAAGGATGAATGCCTTCGGGACAGCTTATCACCATTTCCTGATAAAGTCTTTCGATATTTTCAACTCTGATATAAACCTGTCCGTAATTCTCAGCAGGATCAAGGTCTTTAAATTCAAAAAAATGAATTTGAATGTTGTCCTTTTCAACCATAAGATATCCATCAAAATCGGCGCTTCCGAATTCCTTGAAGCCTAACCTATTGATATAGAACTCCCTTGTCTTGGATTTATCCCGCATAGGGAGTTTTGGATTGATGGCAGTAAGCATGGCTTTTTTTGCAAATGTATGGTTCCGGATTTGGTTTGGTTTTTGAAATCAAAAAAACCAGATCCATTTCAATTATTCGATTTAGTAGACCTATTTAAATTGTTTTCAGGAATCCAAACCCAGGTTTGAATCGTTTTTCCCGGTTAGCTTTTTTTGCTTTTATATTTTACTGTAAATGTCTTTTTCTTGAAATTGCACTCTGGAATAAAACTAAACTTAGAATATAAAAACACGAATATGTCAATCTTAAAACCAGTAAAGTCTATGTTAGCCAGATACATTGGTCTGGTTCTGTTTTCATTTTTCTTATCACAACCTTCAAATTCTCAGCACTTTGACTTTCAAAGGGATTTTCAAGTATTGTTGAATAGCAGCAGGGATACATTAAGCGATTTTTTTTATCCAAAACTTTTGGAAAGATTTAGCTACAACGATAGCACACTGGGAAACAAAGAGTTGATGGTGTTACAAATTGGATTTACCCAGGACACAAACTACAAACCAAAGATTACCCTGGAAAAGGAAAAGGAAGTTCTGGATTTAATCTACGAAAAGGAATATGAAAAAGCGGTAGTTTCCTGCAACCAAATTTTGAAAAAAAACCCATTAAGCCTTACTGCCATGTTTGAAAAAAGCTATGCCCTTATAAAAATGAATAATCCTATGGCCTATTTTCACAAGGAAAAAGCATTAAAAATAATCAACGCGATACTTGGGTCTGGTGAAGGGTCAATAGAGAAACCATATTTTATTTTCGGCTTGTTGGATGGTCAGATTCTGGTCAAATTCTTTTTAGAAAACAGTATAGAATCTATCTCCAATACTGTAAATGAGAAAAACATTCCTTTGGAAATTATTGAGTATAAAAAGGGTGGCATTCTTGAAAAGAAGTATTTCAATATTCAAATACCTGTAGAAAAAAGTCAAAAGCAGTAAGGCTTGTAAGCTTGTTTTTATTTAGGGAATCAGATAAATTTTATTGTCTGTTTGAATTGCTGGAAGTCATTTAGGCATTGTGAAAACCGCAGTTTTTCAGTTAGAATCATGGCTGCCCAATTTGGATTTCAATTCCGAAATTTTGGGTTTATGCAAATGTTTTTTTAAAGCTAAAAAGCCCATTTACATTTTACAATTAAGGTCAAAAATCATTGAGAATCCATTCTTCCAGACTTTTCTTAAAAAGGATTCTAAAGATATTTTTTTGAGTCCTTTCATTTAACTCAAATCGGTCATTAAAAGTTGAAATAATTGATCTTCTTGAATTTATGAACCTCACCTAAATCCACTCCAATGCCGAGGACTTAAGTTGAAGATCAATCATTTATAACTCAAATAGAATTTCTATTGACCGATCTGGGATTAACAAGCTATATTTGTTTAAGTTAAAGCAAATTTAATGCTTAAGATTTTTTCCATTTTCCTCATTTACAGTTACTTTTTAGGCACCCTTGGCCTAAAACTGAACCAGCATTTTTGTTGTGGGAAATTGGTTGCTATGGAACTTCTTTGGGGTCAAAAACCGAAAGATTGCTCTGGAAAAATACCCAAAGAACCTAAAAAGTGCTGCAAGGATGAAGTTAAGATCCTCCAATCTGACGACGCCAAACAGTCGTTTTCGGACAATCAAATTAACCCGGATTTAAATTTCCGGGCGTTGGTCCTGGAATTTTCATATTATTTCGAAAGAACCCAGAGTTTCGAAAGCCGGTTAATTTCAAATCTGGCAAATGGGCCGCCCGAAAATTGGAAAAGAAATCACCTTTTTTTGCTCCACAGAAGTCTGGTTATTTGATCTTTATTTGAATCATTATTAGGACATTGATAGTATGCTCCTTTAAATGTTGTGCCTCAGGAAGGCTTTAAAATATTTTAAAACATTCAAGTAAATATCAAAATGAAAACTCTTCAAAAAATCTTATTATCAAGTATATTTCTATTGGCTTTTTTCAATTGTAATAGTCAAAACAAATCTCAAAAAAAAGAGCAAAGCATTGAATTTAAAGTATGGGGCAATTGCGAAATGTGCAAGGAAACCATAGAAAATGCACTTGATGTCAAAGGTGTAAAATCGGCTGACTGGAACATGGAGACCAAAAAAATTAAGGTCATATTTGATTCAGAAAAAATAACTGAGGTTAAAATCCATCAGCTGATAGCCGCATCCGGTTACGACACAGAAGATGCAAAAGGCAATGACAAGGCATACAAAGAATTACCCGATTGTTGCCAATATACCCGGAAGCCTTAATCAATGAAAGTTTGTTTTAAACAAGGAATCCATTTTGTATTCCTTGTTTTACTATTTATTTTTATTTCAAAACTGACCTTTGGTCAGCAAAAAAATGGGGTGAAGGGTATTGTTTTGGAAGAATCATCAAAAGGCAACTTCACTCCACTTTTTGGTGCAAGTGTATTCTGGCTAGATTCTGCAAGTGGCACAACTACAGATTCTTCGGGATATTTTTTCATAAATTTTGGAAACAGTGACTCAATCGGAAAATCAAAGCTGATCATTCGATACCTCGGTTTTGAAAGCGATACAATAGAAAATTTTAAATCGGATAACCTCAGGGTAATTCTTGCATCCCAGCAAGGAAAAAAACTGATGGAAGTAACAGTTGAGGGCAGAGCACTATCGAGTATTCAAATGTTGGAACCAATGAATACCACCTTGATGACAGGAAAAGAATTGCTAAAAGCAGCTTGTTGTAACCTAAGTGAAAGTTTTGAAACAAATCCTACGGTAGAGGTAACTTATAGCGATGCCGTAACCGGAGCAAAACAGATTCAAATGTTGGGGCTTTCCGGAAATTATATCTTAATGACCCAGGAAAATTTGCCAGGTGTTCGTGGAATTATGTCTACCTACGGGCTCGCTTTTACACCGGGACCTTGGATTGAATCTATCCAGGTAACAAAGGGAACATGCTCTGTCGCAAATGGATATGAGTCTCTAACCGGGCAAATCAATGTGGAATTAAAAAAACCGGATTGGTCAATTAAAACCAGGGAAAAACTATACCTGAATGCCTACGCAAACTCCATGGGCAGGTTTGAAATCAATGTAAACTCAACCCAAAAACTAAATAAAAGATGGTTTGTAACACATTTGGTTCATGGAAATACCATGCAGCACAATGTTGATTTTAACAAAGATGGCTTTATGGATATGCCTATGGGGCAACAAATCAACGCCATGCAAAGATGGCGATATGATGATGGAAAGGGAATATCTGCCCAATTTGGATTGCAAACCATGTTTGATTTCAGAAAAGGAGGTCAATTCCATTCAAACCATCATCATTCATCCTCAAATTCCGGCCTTTATGAAATTGATTTAAAAAATAAAACCTTCCTGGCCTTTGGCAAAACCGGATATATTTTCCCTTCGAAAAAGTATAAAAGCATCGGTCTGATGCAGTCATTTTCAGCAAACGAAACCCACCAAAATTATGGAGAAGTCAATCAATATCATGGAAATCAAAAGACGTATTATGCCAATCTGATTTACCAGAGCATAATTGGAAATTCAAATTTAAAATTCAGAATTGGGACCAGTTTCAGATGGGAAAAATATCAGGAAAATGTATCCTTATTTTCTGGTCCAACGAAGGATAGCCGTATGAAAGAGCCCTCAAGAACGGAGATCGTCCCTGGGGCTTTTGGGGAATTGACCTGGAATCCTTTGATAAAATTAAGTGCAGTTGGTGGGCTTAGAATTGATCACCACAATCTTTTCGGTGTTTGGCTAACCCCAAGATTACACCTTAAATATGAGGTCACTGAAAAGTCAAGCGTCAGGATTTCAACTGGAAGTGGCAGGCGGTTGGCCAATATTTTTGCAGAAAACTCCAGCCTGATGGCATCATCCAGAACCTTTAACTATCCTAATGAAGTTTATAACCAAAAGAAAAATGGACTTTTACCGGAGTATGCCTGGAATTATGGATTGAGCTGGAATCAGGGTTTTGAAATTAACAACCGGGATGGAAGTCTGACAATTGATGCATACAGAACTGATTTCCAAAATCAAGTAATTGTAGATTTAGACCAGAACCCACTGGAAGTCAATATCTATAATCTATCGGGAAAATCATATTCTAACGCAATCCAGGTTTTGTGTGAATATGAAATAATCAAAAGATTTGACGTCAGATTGGCTTACAAGTGGTTGGATGTAAACCAAACTTTAAATGGAAAACTGCAGGAGAGACCGTTTGTGGCGAGGGACCGGTTTTTTGTAAATTTAGCCTATAAAACAAGAAGTAAATGGACGTTTGATGCTACTTCAAACTGGAATGGAGTGAAGAGAATTCCAAACACAAAATCAAATCCTGTGGAGCTTCAGTTTCCTGAAAATTCACCTGCTTACTGGGTTCTAAATGCACAGATATCCAAGTCATTTGGCCGCAATCTTGATTTCTATATCGGAGGGGAAAATTTATTTGACTTCCGGCAAAGAAAACTAATCAACAACCCCGAAAATCCATTTGGAACTGGATTCGATGCCTCAATGGTTTGGGGACCGGTAATTGGAAGAATGGGTTATGGTGGGATAAGATGGACAATTAGGTAAAATTGCCTCTTTCGGATATTATCTTCATTCTTGAATTAACTACTCCTTTATTCTTCCAATATATTTAT
>JAIXQU010000083.1 GCA_027485575.1 Cytophagaceae bacterium | reverse complement strand
TAGTTTTTATGAATGATTTTTTCAGTTTTACTTTCAGCGTTCGGAAGTGTTAATGGAAAAGCAATCAGAAGAGAATCGCCATCAGAATTTAGGAATCAGTAAACAGGGGAAAGTCAAAAGTTTTAACTCAACATTCAAAATACAATAGGAATCAGGAAATCCCATCATTTTCTAAAACCAGAATCTTCCACTTTAGTGTCCGGAACTGTATTTATTTGCAGTCGGTTTTTCAATTTTCTGAGATTGAAAAATTACTTTGCTTTATGACTGAAAAATTTCTGGCTTCTTTTTTCCGTGGTCTTCTGCTTGTGGCTCCGGTTACCATTACAGGTTTTGCCCTCGTTTCTGCATTAAGGTATATAGACAACCTATTCCATATTGAATTTCCTGGTTTAGGAATTTTGATTGTGATCTCAGGAATCACGGTAGTTGGTGCCTTGAGCCAGACTTTCCTCATCAACCCCATTCTTGCCCGAATGGAAAAGTTGATAACCAAGCTTCCTTTGGCCGCATTGATTTATTCTTCTGTAAAAGACCTTTTGTCAGCTTTTGTGGGAGAAAAAAAGAAATTTGAACAACCCGTTTTGGTGGAACTTGTGCCAGGCTCTCAAATTAAAAAGATTGGCTTTATCACCCAAACCACCCTTGGTCTTGCTTTTGGAGACCAGGTGATGGCTGTTTATTTCCCTCATTCCTACAATATTTCCGGTGAAGTTATGATCGTGCCCATAGCCCAAATCTCAAAATTGGATGTAAAAAGTGCCGATGCCATGAAATTTGTAGTTTCAGGCGGTTTGGCCTTTCATTCCAAAGAAACTAATTCCTGATTTGGGTCTTTTTTCTCTTGTTGCATTAAAATACAGCCAATTGACTTTAATTTGAATCGATTTTTATTGTAACATCAATTGAAAATTAAAAACAACGCAATAATTCAAATACTGGCAGCCAGCATTTTAATGCTCATTCCGCTTTGGTATAATGGCTCGCCGTTGTATTATCCGGATTCTATGGGATACATTTTCTGGGGAATGCAGGGAATGGAAATACCAGAGAGAGCCGCAACCTATGGGTTGTTTGTCAGGTATTTTAGCCTTGGCCAAAGCCTTTGGCTCAATATTTACTTCCAGGCTTTTTTAACTGCTTTTATCGTTAGAATTCTTTGGTTTAAAATACTGGAAATCAACAATCCATTCTATTTTCTTTTTTCCTGTTTGGTGTTGGGGCTTGGTTCCTCACTTGGCTGGACTCTGGCAACCCTGATGCCGGATATTTTTTGTACTCTATCTGCTGTCTGTCTTTTTCTTTTGCTGTTTTTCAGATCGCGGTATTCAGTTTCTACCCGTTGGTTTTTGATATTGATTTTTGTTTTTTGCTCCATTCAACATGTGAGCATTTTTTTAATCAATATGTTGTTGCTTGCTTTTTTCTCCGTCTGGCTTTGGGTGAAAGGGCAATTTAAAACCCAGATAATTGGTCTTGCAGGGCTTTTCTTTTTGGTATTTTTAAGCAATATCGGCATTGGATTGGTTCATAAAATGGTATCCGGCAGCTTTTATATTTCGAAATCTTCCGGCTCTTTTTTGATTGGAAGGTTGGCGGAAACAGGAATTTTGGGCAGGTATCTGGATGAAAACTGTGCTTCGAATCCTGGCCCTCTTTGCCAGATGAGAACTGCCTTGCCCATGGGTGCTGAGTATTTTTTATGGAATGAAAACAGCCCTATCAAAACAACCGGTGGCCTCCACGATGCCAATGGATATTATAAAGAAGCCATTGCGGATATCCTTACCAGTCCCAAATATCTGGCCTATTTTGTTGAAGCAGGATTAAGGTCGGCAATGAAACAATTTTTTCTCCTTGATATCGGCGATGGATTGGGCGGCGGTGAAAAGCTGAAGCAACTCAGGTTTTTTCCCGGAAATGAAAGTGACTACAATATGTCCAAGCAAATTGGCCAGATAAACTTTTTCAGGTTGAATGATTTCTGTTACCTCGTTTTGGCTGGTCTTGTTTTTCTTTTTGTCCGATCCAGAGCTATTTTTGACTTGAGCCCGGATCTAAAAATTACGGCCATTTTCATTGTTATTCTTTTGATATCCAATGCATTAGTCAATGGTGCACTATCCACCCCATTAAACCGTTATCAGGTAAGAGTTTTTTGGTTGGTATATCTTTGGCTACTTGCAGCCTTATATCCGGTTTTACAACCATATTTTAGTTCAGATCCTAAAAGCAAATTATGAAGTTAGGCATAGTTATTCCTGCCCTCAACGAAGAAGATTCAATAGAAAAAATCATACTCCTTACCCACAAGGCAAAGGATTATATTATTGCAAATTCACCCGTTACGGCTGTTGATATTATTGTAGTGAGTGATGGTTCCACAGACCAGACTGTGCCTCTGGCTCAAAAGCACCTCGACAAAATCAAACTTATCATTTTTGAAAAAAACAGGGGTTATGGCGCTGCCATAAAACAAGGCTGGGAAGAAACGGATGCCGATATTGTGGCTTTTCTTGATGCGGATGGCACTTGCAATCCTGAGTTTTTTGCACCGCTTTGCACCGAACTGGAAATTGGAAAAAGAGACATCATGCTTGGCTGCCGGTTAAACAAAGACAGTGAAATGCCAGCCATCAGAAGGTTTGGAAATACATTGTTTGCCATTCTTCTTTCTCTGGTTTCAAACCAAAAAGTGAGAGACACAGCCTCCGGAATGCGGGTAATCAGGCGAAGTTCACTTTCAGAAATTATGCCATTGCCGGATGGATTGCATTTCACCCCGGCGATGAGTGCCAGGGCCATTTTGCACCCCGATCTCAAGATTCATGAAATCGACATGCCTTACAAGGAAAGAGATGGTGAATCTAAACTGAAGGTTTGGAAAGATGGCATCCGGTTTCTGACCGTAATTCTGGAGATGACCTTTCTTTACCAACCGCAAAGGGTGTTTTTCTTCGGTGGTTTGGGCGTTGCCTTCATGGCTTTGATGCTGATGATAATGCCTATTGGGTTTTACCTCAATTTTAAAATGCTGGAAGAGTGGATGATATACCGGTTTATGGTTTCTCAACTGTTGGGAACCTTAAGTGGTTTGCTTTTCATGGCCAGTTTTATCAGTGAACGGATTGTCGGCATTACACTTTCAAGCAGTACTGAAACCCGTCCGGTTCAAATATTAAGCAGCCGGTTTTTTGTATCTGGCATCAGCCATTGGGTGGCAGGTTTGTTCCTCCTTGCCGGATTTTTACTTGTCGGCAATAGTTTGAGAGATAGACTCACCTTAGGTTCTACCTATGAGCACTGGTCGAGATATATGGTGATGTCATTCTTTTTCACCATTTCAGCCATCATTTGGATCGGAAAGGGTTTGAATTTCATTTTAGGCCTAATCGAAGACCGACTTTTCTACTTCCGTAAAATCAAAAAGTAGACCTGGTTTATTGCCATTTTTTGTCTGCCCATGTCTGATTATTTCTTTATAAGTTATTCTGAATAAAACATATATCCTTCAATTAACAATAGTACAATTCCATTTATGAGTTCACCAAATGAAACTTTGCAAGGCAAAACAGGTCATCCGAGCGGCCTGTATGTCCTTTTTGTAACAGAAATGTGGGAGCGATTCAGCTACTATGGCATGCGAGCCATTTTCATCCTTTTTATGACCAAAGTTTTGCTCATGTCAGATGGAGATGCTTCCGAAATTTATGGCAGTTATACCGGTTTGGTTTACCTCACACCACTATTGGGTGGATATTTATGTGATAAATATCTGGGAAATCGCAGAAGCATAATGATTGGCGGTTTTCTCATGGCCATTGGTCAATTTTTTATGTTTCTAAGTGCAAGCAGCGGTCCAGATGGTGGAGTTGCTTTGATGTGGGCTGGACTTACGGCGCTCATCGTTGGAAACGGCTTTTTTAAACCCAATATTTCAACCATGGTTGGGCAGCTTTATCCCAAAGATGACAGGAGAATAGACAGCGCATTTACCATTTTTTATATGGGGATTAATCTTGGCGCCTTTTTTTCTCCCATTATCTGCAGCTCCTTCAGTGACTACAAATATGGTTTTCTGGCAGCCTGCATCGGGATGCTTTTATCTTTGGTTGTAATGGTTTTATTTCAAAAGAAACACCTCATTTCTGAAGAAGGAAATGAAATAGGCCTGCCAGTAAAACCTATGGATTTCAAAAGCACCATGATGGTGGTAGGCTCCATTGGCATCATATTTTTTATGTTGAACTTTAAACAATGGTTTAAATCGGATACAGATATCATCAGCTATTTTATTTATGGTTCAATGCTTTTAATGCCTGTTATCATTCTTTCAGACAAAAGCCTGAAGAAGCATGAAACCATGCGGATTATAGTCATTTTCATTCTTGCCTTTTTTGTCATTTTCTTTTGGGGGGCTTTTGAACAGGCAGGTGCCTCACTTACACTTTTTGCAGATCGCCAGACAAACCGAAGTATTGGCGACTGGACCATGCCAGCAGAATATTTTCAATCGGTTAATCCATTGGCTGTTATTTCTTTGGCACCCTTGTTTACCATTCTTTGGGGCTTTTTATACAAAAGAAATTTAGAACCTTCTTCTCCAACCAAAATGGCCTGGGGCCTTGCTTTGGTAGCCATTGGTTATGTCATCATCGCCTTTGCGGTTCACGGCTTGGGTGCGGGTGAAAAAGTGAGTATGTGGTGGCTATTTGGTTTGTACACCATCCACACCATGGGTGAACTTTGTTTGTCGCCCATTGGTTTATCAATGGTTTCCAAACTGGCTCCTTTGAGGCTTTCTTCTTTGATGATGGGTACCTGGTTTCTCGCCAATGCAGCGGCCAATAAATTTGCAGGCACTTTAAGTGCATTAATTCCGCCATCTGATGCGGCGGAAGGGGTAGCTGTAAAATTTCCCTCATTTTTAGGGTTCCAGATTACCAATTTGTATGAGTTTTTCATGCTCTTCATTGTCATGACTGGCATTGCTGCCGGAATTTTATTCGTTTTGAGTAGCCAGCTTCAAAAAATGATGGCAACTGAAGTGGAGCGTTAGAATTTCAAATACGCCAGGTTTGTAATCCTCTAATCACCAAATATATATGTGGAAAAATCACCCTAAAGCACTTCCTTTTTTGTTCCTCTCAGAAATGTGGGAACGCTTTGGTTATTACCTGATGATTGGAATTTTTACCCTTTACCTCAAAGATGTTGAAGGTGGATTTGCCATGTCAGAAAAAGAGGCTTCTGATTTATATGGAACCTTCATAGCCCTGGTTTTCCTAACGCCATTTATTGGAGGACTCATTGCAGACAGGTACCTGGGATATCGATTGTCTATCATCATTGGTGGGATTTTGATGGGTGCAGGTTATATGTTGATGGGCATCCATTCTCTGCCCGTTTTGTACGTGGCTATGGCACTTGTCATTTTTGGCAATGGTTTTTTCAAACCCAATATTTCTACGCTGCTCGGCAATTTTTACACCAACTCTGAATTCAAGGAAAGAAAAGATGAAGGCTACAATATCTTTTATATGGGCATTAATATCGGAGCTTTTATCTGCAATTTCTTTGGTGCGGCCTTGCAGATTTTGCTGGGTTGGCAATGGGCTTTTTTCGCTGCCGGAATCGGAATGATCATTGGCGTTTTGGTATTTATATCAGGGTCAAAGCACTATGAGGGATTTACAGAAAAAAAAGGAACCCAACCTGGAGACATGTCTTTCGGAAGAATCATTTTGTTTATTCTTTTCCCTTCTGTGGTCTTTGGTGTTATCGGTTGGTTGCTTAAAGGTGTCTCCTCGCCAACAAACCCAGACAGCTATATATTTGGTTCTGATAGTACGGATGCTTTTATTTTTGCATGCATTCCGGTTGTCTTTTTTTATGGCAGTCTTTATTTTCAGGGAAAAAAAGAAGAGAAAAAACAGATTGGCGCCCTGCTTACAATTTTCTCTGTCGTTATCCTTTTCTGGGCAGTCTTCAAGTTAAATGGCTCAGCACTCAATACCTGGGCAGACAGATACACGGACAGGCAGGTTACAGGTGTTGCAGAAACAATTACCAGCAGTCTTAAATTTTCAAAATCCATTACCTATAAACTGGATTCGGTTGATAAATATGATGCCCAATTCAGGCTTCAGAAAGAAAACGGAGTGGTTCAAAAAGCCTATGAATATCCCGTTTACTTTCGGAATGTAAGTCCGGAAAAGCTGCCGGAACAAGGCACAAAAATCAGTATTTGGGCAACCAACCTCAGTCAATCCATCAATCCGGGTTGGGTTATACTCCTCACACCCTTGGTGGTTGCCTTCTTTACTTTTCTCAGGGGAAGGGGAAAAGAGCCTTCAACTCCTTCCAAAATTGCCTTTGGTCTCCTGATTTCTGCGTTAAGTGTTTTGGTCATGGTCCTGGCAGTGAAAGCCGGAAACAATGGAACCGAGAAAGTAGGTGTCATTTGGTTGGTAGCTAACTACGGCATCATTACCATTGGCGAACTTTTTCTGAGCCCGATGGGGTTGTCTCTGGTGTCGAAAGTTAGCCCCGCCAATATCACTTCCCTGATGATGGGAGGCTGGTTTTTATCCACTTCTATTGGCAACAAATTGAGCGGTGTCCTGGCAAGTTTGTGGGATACCTATGAAGATAAATCCAATTTTTTCTGGGTCAATTTTGCGTTGCTGATGGGAGCCACCCTGCTCATGTTTATTCTATTGAAAAAACTGAATAAAGTGATGGAGGTGAAAGGAGTTTCTAAGTAGTGAGGTCACAATATCGGGTTTAAAATTTTAATCAATAAAGCAAGATTCTTATTGAGTTTTATTTGATAGTCTTCAATCCAATTTGTGGAAAAGCAATTTCTACATTGGTTTCAAAAACTTAATTTCTAAGTAACCTAATAACCATTAGATTGCAATTCAATTTTTGAATATTACTATTTGAAAAATTTGGGATTATGAGGAATGCCATAATTTTTATTTTGTCTTTGACCTGGGCTTTTTCAGTTAATGCCCAAACCTGGACAATGGTTGGTGGGGAAAATGACATTCAGGGAAAAAACGGCAAAATGCTTTTTGGCCCGGAGGCAGTTTCATATGTTTCAACTCTTGAAGGGGAGGTTTATAGGTTTAATGGGTCCAATTATCAATTGTTTGCAACCAGTCCAAATCCAGGTGGGATCAGTAATTATGGAATGGATTTTGAGTTTTCGCCTGATGGGATTTTATATTCTGTATTCACTGTTTTGGATACTACCACCAACAACACGGAATTGAAGGTTTCAAAATGGTCTGATGGTGAATGGCATTCTGTGGCTGAAAAAGTATTTCAATTTCCAAGTCCGTTTTTAGACCTTGTTTTCTCCCCATCTGGTGAATTGCATTTTAGTTATAATACAAGGATTTACAAAGTGGTTAATGGGCAAATTGTAGCTCTTAATATAGTTAATATCAATACAAATGGCTCTGATAATTCTTTTCAGTTCCTTGACAATGGAGATTTGATATTTGTTGAGGGTACAAATACCTATTCTCTTCTTAGATTGGTAAAGTATTGTCCGGCAGATTATACATTTGATAGCTTGTTTATAACTTCGGTTTCTCCACCGTCGCCCCCAACTGGTGGAATGAATGATCCTCCAATTTGTTTTCCATCCGACCCTTTTGGCTTAATAAAGAAGGGATTAGAAGATAGGTTTTTTGTTTTTTTTAGTTCTTCCCTTTTTCTTATAGAGACTTTAATACTATTTTCTGGTCCAGAACAATTCAACTCCATTCCTCATAATTTACAGGGAATTTACCCCCAAAGCAACCTCGAAATGGATGAATCAGGAAAAATGATTTCAGTAAGTCCATCAGGTAAAACAAGGAGATTAGATAATCAAATTTGGCAGATTATTTCAGATACAATCCCAACACAATCGAACAATTTGATTTTCAATATAAAGTTTTCTCCAGACCATAAGGTTTTATATGCCCTTGTTGGTTCACAAACAAAAACCTCGGTTTACGCACTCAATGTGGTTACCTCTAACAAATCAGCACTTTCGGAATCTAAAGCTGCCCTTTTTCCAAATCCTGCAAAAAATTCAATTTCTTTGACCTCTCCTCATCCTGAAAACCAATCAAACCTTCAAATATTTGATGTCCATGGAAAATTGGTAAAAAAAATTGAAGGAACAAATGACCAAAATACTTTTTCTGTTGAGGGTTTGGTTCCAGGTGTTTACATGCTTCGTTTTATGGAAGATGGTCAATCGAAGGATTTTCGGTTTGTAAAGGAATAGTCATATTTCCATTTATTTTTTCAATAATTTATATCCAAAACCGGACCTTTTCAAAGTCTATACCATTGATGGATGTCAAAGACTTTGTCTATTATTTAAAGCACAAAAGGATTGTTTGAATCTGGCCAGACAACATTTGTTCTCATTCTAAAAAATATCCGTTCATTTGGATTTCAAAATTTAAATAAAAACAAATGACAACTCTCCAGGATATCCAGACTTTCGAAGGCAAATACCCAAAGCAACTCTGGTACCTATTTTTAGTTGAAATGTGGGAGCGATTTTGTTTCTACGGAATGAGGGGAGTCCTTACCATTTTTATGGCAGACAAAATACTCGGACTTTCCTTTTCAGACCGGGAAGCAAATCTAAAATACGGTGCTATTCAAGCCTTTGTTTATGCTTTCACATTTCTTGGAGGAATCTTTGCAGATAAGATCTTGGGCTATAAAAAGTCTCTGACTTTTGGAGCCATTATCATGATTCTTGGCAATATTCTCATTGCCATTTCGCCCCAAGAACTATTTTTCCTTGGCATTTCCTTATCAATTATTGGAACTGGATTCTTCAAACCGAATATTTCTTCTATGGTAGGGGATCTTTATAAAGAGGGAGATTCCAGAAGAGATGCAGGTTTTGGGCTGTTTTATTCAGGAATTAACATTGGTGCTTTGCTTGGAGGGGCTGTTTGTGTTTATCTGGGAACAAGCAAAGATTTTGGCTGGAGCTACTCATTTCTCTCAGCGGCGGTGGTTATGATTATTGGATTGGTAACTTTCCTGTTTATCAAAAAATCGCTTGGGCCAATTGGAGATTCTCCAATGCTAAATCTTGAACCCAAAAAGCGAATTTTTAATGAGATAGCTGTATATATAGGTGCATTGTTGTCCATTCCTTTGATCTTTACCATGATAAAGAACACCGATTATACAGACTACTTCATGTACTCAGTCGGGCCACTAGCCATTGTGTATTTTATCTTTGAAACTACAAAAGCAAAAGAAACTGCCGTTAGGCAGAAACTGATCGCTGCTCTAATATTTATCATTTTCTCAATCATTTTCTGGGCCTTTTTTGAACAAAGTGGGGGTTCATTAGCTCTGTTTGCTCAAAATAATTTATGCGATTCTCTTCTGTTTTTTCATATCAATCCAAATATTGTGAACAACACGGCGAACTCCTTGTTTGTAATCGTTTTCAGCCCAATACTCGGTTTGATTTGGCTTGCCTTGGCAAAGCGAAATCTGGAACCGAATACAGTTATTAAGTTCGGGCTCGGCTTTCTATTTTTAGCAGCTGCTTTTTGGGTATTTTACTATACCCGATTTTTCGCTGATGCAAAGGGCATTACCTCTCTGAATATCTTTACATTGGCCTACCTTATAATTACATTTGGTGAACTGTGTCTTTCACCTATCGGTCTATCTATAATTACAAAATTATCTCCAAAAAATCTAGGTGGAATGATGATGGGAATGTGGTTTTTAGCCAGTGCTTACGGTCAATATGTGGCTGGATTACTGGGTGCAGGCATGTCAAGCCCAGACGAATCTGCAAGTATTATCACTAAACTTCAAGGTTATACTGATGGCTACTATCAACTTGCCGTGTATGCTCTTATTGCCGGAATCATTCTCATCGGTATTTATTCTTTGATCAGGAAGTTAATGCAAGAGGTAAAATAGTGGAATGGGAATTTCAAATCCGGGTTTAAACAAAAAAGGTCTCTATGTGAGACCTTTTTTGTTATCATTTGCGGAAAATTATCCCAGTCTGTTTTTCAATTCATCATCCAGGGCTGTGAGAAAATCTTCAGTATTGAGGTAATGTTCACCCAGTTTCACTTTGTTGCCATAAATACAAACGGCAAGG
>JAIXQU010000123.1 GCA_027485575.1 Cytophagaceae bacterium | reverse complement strand
CTTTCGTTTTTATGGTTAAACCAAAGGCTGAAGCGGTTTAAAGAAGGACCGGAAATTCAGCCAAAAGCAATTGATAAAACAGTGAAAAAAAAGCAGACCAAGTCTGGAAAACCATAAGAATCAGGTTCCAAACAGTATTTCGAAAACTTATTATGGATAACCTATTTCAATTTGCGATTGAACGGACTTTGTATCGTTCAATAAGGAAAATGCTTTGAAATGAGGCTTTTTTATAAAAGGAATGGCTCAAAAAAGGTGAAAGAAAATAAAAAAGGAGATCAAGCCTTAAATACCAATCAAATTCAGAAATAGACACCTCCTTTCAAACCCAATTTTTCAGATTTTACCAGATTTGGATTTTTACTTTAGTTGATTGGAGTCAAGGATAATTGTAACAGGTCCATCATTTAGAAGTTCAATCTTCATATCAGCACCGAACATACCTGTCTTAACTTCCTTTTTTGTATTGATTTCCATCTCCTTACAAAATTGCTGATATAAGGGTGTAGCCACCTCTGGCCTGGCTGCTTTGATGTATGAAGGCCGGTTTCCTTGAGAAGCATCTGCTAAAAGAGTAAACTGACTCACAACTAAAATTTCACCTCCCACATCTAAAACACTAAGGTTCATTTTCCCATCAAAATCAGAAAATATTCTAAGTTTTGGGATTTTAACTGAAAGTTTGGTGGAGTCTTTAGGCAAATCACTGTCAGATACTCCTAACAAAACCAAAAGCCCATGACCAATTTCAGAAAAGTTTTGATTTTCAATGGTTACTCTGGCAAATTTCACTCTTTGAATAACTGCAATCATTATTTATCTCGAAAATGGTTCAATCCCAATTTCCATGGCAAGATTATTTAAATCTTTTATGACTGCCTCAAGCAAATATACTCCATTCAATTGCCTTTCATCCTCCAATAGCCATTCAGGATCGCCAGGCACCAAAACTGCCTGGTTGTCAATCATTGATGCGTTTCTAAATGCCACCATCCACGCTTCCATCCGGTTTAAAAATGAATCTAATTCCATAAATCCATCAACACGAAAGGAAACAAAAAAATGGCCGATTCCTTCGCCTACCAAATTTTCTGCTAGAGGCAAAAACGAAACGAATGGTGGCACCCAGGGTCCAAAATTAGCACCTGAAAGAACTCCCGACAAAATATCAACAGCTGCACCAAGACCATAACCTTTATGGCTACCCAGGTCAGGAAAACTGCCTAATGGTCTTAATGCACCACCTTCTTTTAATTCGTTTGGATTGCTGGTAAGTGTTCCATCCTTTTTTTGGATCCAACCTTCGGGGGCTAAGCTATTTTTTCGTTGTAAGATTTCTAATTTACCATTCGCAGCGGTTGTAGTTGCCATATCCAAAACAAATGGTCTTGAAATCTTTGAAGGAATGGCAATTGCTATTGGATTCGTGCCCAACATTTTATCTTTTGAAAATGTAGGAGCTACCAAAGGACTGGCATTGGTCATTGCCATTCCAATCATATTTTCTTCTGCAGCCATCAATGCATATTGGCCAGCAATTCCAAAATGATTTGAGTTTTTCACTGCGACAATTCCAACCCCGGTATCTCTGGCCATTCTAATACTCATATTCATGGCCTCATATGCAGATAAAAATCCAATGGATTGATCTGCATCTAGCGTAGATAATGTAGGAAACCTGGAATGCCTTTTAAAAACTGGTTTTGGATTTAATCGACCGTTTAAAAACAAATTATAGTAACCACGCAAGCGGGCAATTCCATGAGAATCAACACCCCTCAAATCAGCTCTTGTCAAGAAATTCGCTGACAGCAAAGCGTCCTCATCTGAAAAATTCATTTTTCCAAACACCTGCTTTGCAAAATCCCGCAATTGGGAAATCGAAAAGTTCAAAATCTTATAAAGAATTTATCAATATGCATTCTCTTCTCCCCTAACCATATTAAGAATGGTTAGTCCAATAACTTTTAAATCGAGAATAAAAGTCCATTTTTCAATGTAAAGAATGTCAACTCTTACCCTATTCCTCATACTGTAATCATCGTTGGTTTGTCCTCTATATCCTTTTGCCTGAGCCAAACCAGTTATTCCAGGTTTGATCTGATGCCTTAGCATATAGTTTGAAATGGTCTTACTATATTCTTCCGTATGCTTAATCATATGGGGCCTTGGTCCTACCACCGACATATCACCAAGAAAGACATTGATGAATTGAGGGAGTTCATCAAGATTTGATTCTCTCAAAAACCTTCCAAACGTTGTTATCCTAGTGTCATTCTTCGTAGCCTGAAGTGTATCAGCTTCCGAATTAACAATCATCGTTCTGAATTTGTAACACATAAAATCCTTCCCAGCTCTTCCGCTTCTTCTTTGCATGAAAAAAACTGGCCCCTTACTTTCCAACGCAATGATTAAGGCCACCAATGGAAATAACCAGGAACAAATACCTACCAAAACCAAAAAGGAAAACGCTACGTCAAAACCTCGTTTAAGAGCTGCATTCAATTCATTTTGAAGTGGTTCTCTTCTAAAAGAAACTATAGGAAGATCTGCATAAAAGTCCAGTTCAAGGTCATCAAAAACCAACCCTTTAATATCAGGCAACAGCTTGATTTTCAGAAAATTATTCTCTGTAAATCGAACCAAGTGTCTGAAATAACGATGCTTAATGTAACTTTGACAAACGTAAATTTCATCAATACTTTCAGATTTCAGAAAATCTTCCATACTCCGTTGAAATTTCCCTAAAATCTCATTGTTCCGATGGGGTTGATGGTCAAAAAAACCTTTAAACCTAAATCCAAGGTCAGGATTACTTTCAAAATATTGTTTGAGGGAAAGGCCGTAAGGATTAAAGCCAATGATGACTACATTCCTAAAATTAAAACCAAGTCTTCTAAAATAACCCAATAAAAAGTAAAAGCCAAACCTCCACGAAAAGATTGCAATCAGGAAAATGGAATAAAAAGATAAGAGGTAGTCACGAGGTATGAAGTACGCCTCAGTAGCTACAATATAAACAGATACGAGAAAGATATGATAGAGTAAGGTTTCAATTGTATCTTTTGCCAGGCGATCCAAACTCTTTATTCGTTTTACAACAAAAGACTTCAGAGCAATAACACATGCAAACCATGAAAAAAGACCAAAAACGAAAAACCAAACATATACATCCTTACTAAGAAGGTCTGTGATGGAATTCCCTTTAATAAAAACTGAGCAGAAAAAAGAACAAAGTAAAAGAGAAAGATCTCCAGCAACCAAAACAAAAGGTATAAACCTTGAGCTCTTTTGTTTAGCCAAAAATCTTAGCGCCTTTTGAACAATTTGCAATTCGGATATCTGTTTATTAAAATTTCTGCAAAATTAAACTATTTTTTTTCAAAATCAAACATTGGTTCCAAAGGCAAAAAGGAACGATATATGGGGTAAAAACCAATACTGGTATTTGAATTGTTAGAAAATTATCTAACCATTGGCTTAACAACCTCTATGATATTTCCGCAAGATGCGTTAGAAAAAGTGGAATATGGATTTCTGATTTTTTTATTATCACTCAACCAAATTCCGGAACTATCAGAATTTATTGAACGACAATTCATAACAAAAACTGGCTCTTCAAGACTTTCATCAAAGGGGATTTTTCGCCGAAGCAATAAAGAAATTTTGTGATAAAATTTCCTGATTTCAGCAATGGATTCTACTTTGGCAATAAGTTTAGTTTCGCTTATTAGTTGAGAATATCTGGTTTTCTCAACGACCGCAGAAAATTTAACAAGTGCCGCTTTTACTTTTTGCCCATTAGAATCCGCAAGTGCTTCGCCTAATGTGTAGTATTGATCCAATACATCCTGTAAGGAACCATCATTAATCCTTGGTTGATAGTCAGAAAAATACGTAAACGCAGAAAGACAAATAATGGAAAAGATTTTACCCATTTTTTAAGCCATATCATTTTCAACCAAAATTAATTTAGGGTGAAATACATCAGCTTTTCCATCTTCAATCAACGAAACCTGGGAGGAATCTACGGATTTTATATCTGGAATAAGAAAATGTAAATGAGCAAAAAGAGGATTAAAAAAAATAAAGGATTTAATCGAAACATCTTTTAAAACCCGATATTTTGAGCCCTTTTCGATTGCCTTTGGTTTAGAAATTGAGGTCTTCTTTATTCCTGGTTTAGAATTGGTTTTGACCAAAGACTGCGCTGTAGCCTTTGAATCAACTAGCATGAAAATCAAAAAAAATCCTACCCACGATAACCTAAAACAAAAAAGAAGCTTTCTCATAATATCAATTAATAAAAATCTAAAAAAACGACCTTATCAACCGCACTAACCAGCTATATTAAATATTGAAAAATCCAGAATAGTTTATATATCTATTCTGGCATATTTCGCATTTCTTTCAATAAAATCTCTTCTCGGAGCTACCTCATCTCCCATAAGCATGGAAAATAAGTGGTCCGCTTCAGCAGCAGATTCAATAGAAACTCTTTTAAGGGTCCTAAATTCCGGATTCATCGTAGTTTGCCAAAGCTGTTCCGGATTCATTTCTCCCAAACCTTTGTATCGCTGAATATTAACTGAATCCTCTTTTCCTTCTTTTGCTATTTCCTTAACGGCTTTTTCCCTCTGTTCCTCGGTCCAGCAATATCTTTCCTCTTTACCTTTTTTTACCAGATACAAAGGGGGTTGTGCAATATATACAAAACCATTGTCAATTAGGTCCTTCATGTAACGAAAGAAAAAGGTCAGGATCAACGTTCTAATGTGACTACCATCAACGTCCGCATCGGTCATAATGATTACTTTATGGTACCTGAGCTTGACCATATTTAAAGCCTTCTCGTCCTCAACGGTTCCAAATGTTACTCCAAGAGCGGTGATGATGTTACGAATCTCCTCGTTGTCATATATTTTATGCTCCTGGGCTTTTTCAACATTTAAAATTTTTCCTCTCAAAGGAAGTATAGCCTGAAAAGCTCTGTTCCTACCCTGTTTGGCAGAACCACCCGCAGAATCCCCTTCTACCAGATATAATTCACAAACTACTGGGTCATTATCTGAGCAATCAGCCAATTTTCCGGGAAGTCCAGAACCAGAAAGAACATTCTTTCTCTGAACCATTTCTCTGGCTTTTCTTGCAGCAATTCTTGCTTTTGCTGCCAAAATAACTTTAGAAACAATAGTTTTTGCCTCCCTCGGATGCTCCTCAAGGTAGGTAGATAGTATGTCAGCAACGCATGTTTCTACAGCACCCATTACATCACTATTACCCAGTTTGGTCTTGGTCTGCCCCTCAAATTGGGGTTCCTGAACCTTTACTGAAATAACAGCTGTAAGTCCTTCTCTGAAATCATCCCCAGAAATTTCTATTTTTTCCTTGTCCAGAATTCCAGATTTATCGGCATAATTTTTCAGGGTTCTTGTCAATGCCCTTCTAAAACCAGAAACATGGGTTCCACCTTCAATGGTGTTGATATTATTTACATAGCTGAATACATTCTCGTTATAGCTATTGTTATACGTCATAGCCACTTCTACCGGAATACCTCCCTTATCACCCTCCATATAGATTGGTTCTGGAAGCAGTTGATCTCTTGTAGAGTCTAAATATGCCACAAATTCAGAAAGCCCACCTTCTGAATGAAATACTTCTGTTTCACTTTTTCCTTCTGCATCAACCTCCCGCAAGTCAGTAAAATGAATTGTAATCCCTCTGTTTAGATAGGACAATTCACGCATTCTGTTGGCTACAGTCTCATACTTGAAAATATTTTCTGTAAAAATGGTATCATCTGGAAGAAAATGAACTTTAGTTCCAGTCTTATCGCTTTTGCCAACCTCCTTTACCGGATAAAGAGGAGCTCCTTTGGAATATTCCTGTTGAAAGATTTTTCCTTCTCTTTCAACAGTTACTAAAAGCATTGAACTTAAGGCATTTACACAAGAAACACCTACTCCATGCAAACCACCGGAAACTTTGTAAGTATCCTTATCAAATTTTCCACCAGCATGCAAAACAGTCATTACAACCTCTAGGGCTGAACGACCTTCCTTGGTATGCATACCTGTTGGAATCCCCCTGCCATTATCGGAAACAGTTACTGAATTATCAGGATTGATTTCTATAAAAATATCTGTGCAGTAACCTGCCATTGCTTCATCAATGGAGTTATCAACAACCTCCCAAACCAGGTGATGGAGCCCCTTGAAACCGATGTCTCCAATGTACATCGCTGGTCTTTTCCTTACCGCTTCCAGTCCTTCAAGGACCTGAATATTGTCTGCTGAATAATTGTCTTTAATTTCTGCCACTATTGCTTCTTTATCAAAATAAAAATTGGGAGGCCAAAAGTACAATAAACTATCAAACTAACCACCAAAGACGGAAATAGATTTGACGAAACTAAAATCAATGGTTAATCCATTGAATCTTGATTTCAGGAAAAAACTGAACCAAAATGCCATCATCTAAAACATACCTGAAAGAAAAAGCAAATAATATCAGCGCTCCTAAATACAATTTGTTCAAATGAAGTGGTTTGTCGTATCTAACAATTTGAACCTCGTAAAAGAACCTTTGGGCAATATAAACCGGAACAACCGAGGTAAACATCATAAGAAAAATTAAGGCTTCATTATACGTTATCCTTGGGGCTTTCAATGCAATAATAGTCAAACTGCCGGCTGCCCAAGGGAAAAAAACCAAGGCCGTTATAAATCTGTTTCTTCTATAATTTACCAATAATGATTGGGAAATAGCCATTTGCAAGAAAAACTTAACTGACAAAAAACCAACCAGAAACATGCAAATCATTGCCCCAATAGCAATAAGATATTCAACTTCTACAGGAATGGCTGCCCAGTTTGATGCATGTCTAAACCCAGATCTGGAAATTACGCCTGCAACATAAGCACCAAAAAAAAGATTAAATCCATGGTGATAGCCCCAAAGAAAAAACAACCTTGTCCAGTTTTTGCCTTTTCGATAAATAAAAAAAAGTCGAAGGCAAATCATTCCAAAAAAAACGCAAACAACTGGCCCTGAAGCAAATGTAAAAATTACATTGGGTTGATTCCACCACCATAGTGGGATATTAAAAATAGTTCTGTAGTAGTGAATTTCAGTTGGAATCTGAAAGGTAGCGGCAATGGCAGCCGTCACTCACATAAATCCTAAATTGTAGATAAGATAACAACCTACAAACATAAAGTAGGAAAAGAAAGCCAGGTAAACAAGTCTGGTATTGTCAGATTGATTTGCCTTTTGAATCTCTGTTTGGTTG
>JAIXQU010000013.1 GCA_027485575.1 Cytophagaceae bacterium | reverse complement strand
GTTGCCTTGCCCATAACTTATAAATATGCGCTACTGGCCTTCCATTTTCCATCCGCGGTTATTTTTGCAATACTCTAAAAAAGAGCCAATTAAAAAAATATCCGCGGTTCCTTTTTTCATTTTTCCAGTAGCGCAAATACGCAGGACCTGATTTGTGTCTAATACCATATTTTTATTAGCCCTTATATCTGTAATCTATTTCTTTGCCTAAAAAATCCTGAAGATGGTACACTTCGTTTGTGCCTTCCCGAAAAAGTAAAATCTGATCATCTACGATCATTAGCGTTTTCCGATCTTTGGTAGATAACTTTTTAATTCCTGGAAATAACCTGAGTGGCGAGATCAAACTTCGTCCGTCCTCCAGGTCAATCTGGATTTTGCCAGGGGCAGGCCACTGTACTTTTTTGATAATTGGTTTTATACCGTGAATTCCTTCCATCATTTTAAAATGATTCGTTTTACCTTTTTTCCGTTTCTTGAATCTTCGATCGCCTTTTTAAGTCGGTCCGTATTCTTTAATATTATCTTTTCCAATTTGTTACATTCGGTTTGTGAAAGGTTTCCTATCGTTGCCCATTCCATGGAATCCAACCAAATTTTTGCAGCATTTGCCCTATTGGTTTTCGTATTCACTATATGCAAATGATCTGGTTCGTTTAATACATCGAAACTCAGAAAAAATAGATAATATTGAAGCCATTGGGCTATAGTTGCCATACTTTTGCAAATTTATACAGATAGTTGAAATAATGAATGGTTTTCAAGCACTGTTTTTTAAACACGTTTGCCGATTAGTTTTACTTGTTCAATTTGTATTTGAAACTTATTTTCACCATCACCATTGCTCAAGCTACATTTAGATATTTTACAAATTCAGGCTGTCAAGAGGGCTCACAATTTGAAGTAAATCTCTGTTTGTCACATGCAAATACCGCATGGTAGTCCTAACATCGTTGTGCCCCAGCAGTTTCATTATCATACTCACATCAGCCCCTTTATCTAACAGATGTGTAGCAAAGCTGTGCCTCAATGCATGAATGCTCCCTTTTTTCTTTATGGAGGCCCTATCTTTTGCCTGTTGTAAAACTTCCTGCAAACTCCTTGTACTATACTGGATACCCGCTTCCTGCCCTTCAAACAGATATACCTTCGGTTTTGGCTTCCACTGCTGCCAATATTCCCTAAGCATCACCAAAAGCACAGGGCTAAGCGACACCATCCTGTCCTTTTTTCCCTTTCCTTGTTCTATGTGCAGACACATCCTTTTACTGTCTATGTTGCTTGGTTTTAAGGCCACTACCTCACTTACCCGCAATCCGGAACTATAGGCCACCATCAGCATGGCCTTGTGTTTTATATTTTCTGTCCCCTTTATAATGGCGGCTATTTCATCCTGATTAAACATGGCTGGGTTTTGCTGCTTCTTCTTCGGTCTGGGCACATCCCAAAAAAACTTTTCCCGCCCCAGCACCTGCTCATAGTAAAACTTAAGGGCATTGATCTTACTATGCAAGGTAGACTCCGACAGTTTTAGCTCCGTGGCACAGTAATACAGGTAGTCTTTCAACCTTTCAGGCGAAAACTCTGTGGCAGGCACCCCTTTTATGATTTGAAGAAATGACATAAACTCGCCAGTATAGGTTTTAATGGTCGACGGGCTATATCCTTTCAGCACCAGTTCCTTGCTAAAGGCAACCAGGGCAATTTGGTTTTCTTTCGATATTTTTAATTGAATATTACTTTTTCTCCCTGTTTGAGATGACGGGTCTAGTGGCCGGATGATCGTTTTAGACCAAATTTCGGAGGGATATATAGCAGGTGGACAGCCTTTTTCAGCAGTTTCAACTTTCTTTAACTCTGCATCTTTATCTATAATTATGATCTCAAACTGACCCTGCAGTTTCTGCTTTAGTTCATCGATGAGCCGGGTTGCCTGCGGAATAAGCCAAACATTCCAGGTAGCAGACCAGCGCCTGCCTTCCACTTTTTTGACAATCGAATTGAAGGGTTCTTTGTGATTACATTTCAGCGCCCACCATTCAGCATTTCGATGGCGGAGCTTTTGTACCTCCAATGTAGGTTTTGAAGATTCAATTTTATACAAAGCAGTTGGGCTTAAAAGGGGAGATTTGTATCATGCTCAATATTCCCAACTACAAAATCATTTGGATTGCTTTCTGATGGCTTGTTGGTTTTTTCCAGATTGGATATTTTTTCAACAATGATTTCAGTCACATACCTTTTGCTTCGATCCTTGTCCTCAAAAGACCGGGTCTTAATTTTACCCTCTACAAAAACGAGATTACCCTTTTTCAGGTATTGATGCGCATATTCTGCCAGGCCCATCCAGAAAATGAGGTTATGCCATTCGGTGTGGGTTTGAAGTTCGCCAGCATCGTTTCTATACGACTCTGATGTAGCAAGGCTGCATTTTGCCAATGTTTTGCCATTTTCAAAACTAATATAATCCGGGTCTTTGCCTAAGTGGCCTATCAGCATTACTTTATTTAGTCCGTGCATAAGTAAGGGTATATGTTAATGATCAGAATCCAAAAATGATAAAAAATTATGAATCCGAGAAAAGGAATGGCCAATTAAAATTTCAGCATGAAAGGGAATAAATAAGGCAATAAAAGGTCTCAATAATTTTCAGGATATGTAGGAGAATAAAAACCAAAAACAATTTGAATCCCCGGCACCAGCGGTGCCCAATCTTAATAAGAACAGAAAGCATAAAGGCCAAAGCTCCAGCGGAGCGTCATATTATCTTGAATCACAAGAAATATCCAAGCCGAAATGAGAATTGAAACCAGGAACAATTTGAATCACCGGCACTAGCGATGCCCAATCTTAATAAAAACAGAAAACCATATAAGTGGCAAAATCTAAGTGGCAAATGAAATTGCCCAAAGAAATTTGCCACGTCCGCAAAAAATAAAATTTCGGGCAAAATCCCTGTGGCAAAATGAATTGCCACCCAAAATTTGCCACATACATAAAAAAATATGTACCGGGCAAAATCACTGTGGCAAATGAGTTTGCCGCAAACTATTTGCCACACGCATACTTTTTTTCTTCTGGTTTTCAATAGTCATTTTTCCTTCATCAATCTGGAACAAAAAAAGACTTCCCGGTATCAACGGCCTGAAAATTATTTCCCCGCAAGGGCTCAATAAAATGCATGCATGTTCCCATATTGCCACTTTAATTCTATCAAATGAAATCGACCTTCCTATTTTACTTTTTCTTTCTTGTCTGGTTATCCGGAATTGCCCAAACCAAAGAACAGATTCAGGGATACACCCAGCAGGGCGACACCACCGTTTTTATATTTGATGAAAAGGTATATAACCTGATTCCCACCCGGGTGGTAGTAACGGGTGCCTTCAGAAACTGGAATCAAAATATGGATGATGCTACGTGGGCATTGAAAAAAAACATAGAAGGCAGTTGGATTCTTAAAGTTTTTAATTCCAAAAACAAAATCATTCCTGTTTCTTGCCCTTTCAAATTCAGAACAGACAATGGCAAATGGTTGGATCCCCCTTCCGCTGCCAGCAATGTCGAAGCTGGTAACC
>JAIXQU010000025.1 GCA_027485575.1 Cytophagaceae bacterium | reverse complement strand
CTTCAAGCCTAGCTGTCTCGTCTAGTTTCAGCTTTTCCTGCTCCTTCTTTCTTTTGGCTTCTTCTTTCTTCAGCCTTAACTCTTCAAGTCTAGCAGTCTCGTCTAGTTTCAGCTTTTCCTGTTCTTTCTTTCTCCTGGCTTCTTCCTTCTTTAACCTCAACTCTTCAATCCTTGCAGTCTCATCTAGTTTCTGCTTTTCCTGTTCCTTCTTCCTCTTAGCTTCTTCCTTTTTTATCCTTAACTCCTCAAGTCTAGCAGTTTCATCTAGCTTCTGCTTTTCCTGTTCCTTCTTTTTGGCGGCTTCCTCTTTCTTTCTTTTGGCTTCTTCTTTCTTCAGCCTCAACTCTTCAAGCCTTGCGGTCTCATCTAGCTTCAACTTTTCCTCTTCTTTCTGTCTAGCAGCTTCCTCCTTCTTCCTCTTAGCTTCTTCCTTTTTTATCCTTAACTCTTCAAGTTTAGCTGTCTCATCTAGTTTCAGCTTTTCCTGTTCTTTCTTTCTAGCCGCTTCTTCCTTCTTTTTTTTTGCCTCTTGTTCCTTTAGAATTTTCCTTTGGCGTTCATCTTCATCTTCTTCTTGTTTTTTAGCGGCTTGTTCCTGTCTTAATTTTTCGGCTCTATGCTGATTCAGCAATACTTGCCTTTGTGTCTTGAATTCTTCTATCTCTCTATATTTTCTTTCTTTAGAAAGCCTTTCTTCTTCTTCCGCTAACTCTTTTGCTGCTTTTTTTTCAGCTTCTTCTTGGTCTTCATGTTTAATCAAAAAATAAAATGCTACGGCATAAAAAGCATACCCCAACCAAGATTCGTTGGTATAAAATTTAAGGATTATAAATCCGAATGCAGCAAAAAAAATTCCTTTCCACATTTTTCTACTATGGGGTTAATACAAAGATTTTCCTCTGTTTCGTAACTTGAGATACTTTTAAAATTGCCCACTATTCTGCTGCCATTGTAATTTCGTCATCGGTCAACCTATAGGTTTTCGCCTCGCTGAAATTATTGGCCATCAGCTTGGCTTGCTCAATCACTGTTTCGGTGGCCTTCAATTCCATGTCGGGTGGATAGCCGTGTTTACGTAAAATCTTCTTTACTGCAATCCGCATCTTGGCCTGAACATTCTCTCTGACGGTCCAATCAATGGTGGTGTTTTTCTTTACCGTATCAACCAGTTCACGGGCAATGTGTCGTAGAATTTCATCACCCAAAACCGCAACTGAAGTGTCATTTACCTCTAAGGCAGAATAGAAAGCATATTCTCTAAAATCCAATCCCAAATCATCGCCTCGCCTATCTGCTGTCTTTATATCCTTGGCCAATTGAATCATGGCCTCAATGATTTGGGCAGAGGTTATCAAGTTGTTTTGGTAGTTCTTTACAGCAATATCCAACATCTCAGAGAACTTCTTGGATTCTACCAAATTAAAAGTCTGACGGGTTCGTATCTCATCTTTCAAGAGTTTCTTCAGAAGTTCCAATGCAAGGTTCTTATGGGTCATACCTTTTACCTCTGCCAAGAACTCATCCGATAAAATGGATATGTCGGGCTTCTTGATTCCTGCTGCATCAAAAATGTCAATCACATCATCAGAAACCACCGCACCCGATAAAATCTGTTTTATGGCTGTTTCAATATCTTCATCCGATTTCCCTTTACCACTTTGGGTTACCTTTACAATTCGGGCTTTGATAGCTTGAAACAAACCCACTTCATCTCTTATGTCTATCGTGTAGGGATGAGGAACAGATATCGCAAATGACTTTGACAACGCTGTCACTGCATTTATATACCTTTCTTTCCCGTTTTCTAAGCCCAAAATAAAGTCGGCTGCCGAAATAAGGAAGGACAGTTTCTCTTTGGGGGTTAATCCAAAGAACTTCTTGTAGTCCAATCCTTTGGGTTTACTCGTATCAGTTGGCTGTTCTGAGAACATTTGAGAGACTATCTCATATTTCCCCATCATCACTGATGCTGCTTCGTCTTGGTCAAAGGCAGGTTTTCCTTTCCCTCCACTATCGGTGTATAACGACAATGCCCGTTTCAAATCATTGGCGATTCCAATGTAATCCACAACCAAACCACCATCCTTGTCTTTATACACCCTGTTGACCCTCGCAATGGCCTGCATCAGGTTATGGCCTTGCATGGGCTTATCAAGGTATAAAGTATGCATGGATGGCGCATCAAATCCCGTTAACCACATATCCCGAACAATGGCCAATTTCAACTTATCCTTAGGGTCTTTGAGTCGGTCTCCTAGTGCTTTGCGTTTTAATTTACTTCGGATGTGAGATTGAAAGTTCAACGGGTCTGATGATGAACCTGTCATCACCACTTTGATTGTTCCATCAGTATCATCATCGCTGTGCCAATCGGGTCTAATCTTTACGATTTGGGCATACAAATCCACGCAAATCCTTCTGCTCATGCAGACAATCATTGCCTTGCCATCCAACACCTCATTACGGGATTCAAAGTGATTGACGATGTCTTTGGCGATGAGTTCAAGACGATGTTCGTTGCCTACAATTGCTTCTAACCTTGCCCATCGGGATTTTAATTTTTGTCTGTCGGATTGTTCTTCACTTTCGGTCAGTTCCTCAAACTCGGCATCCACCCTCGCCATCTCTTCTTCCTT
>JAIXQU010000127.1 GCA_027485575.1 Cytophagaceae bacterium | reverse complement strand
TTCTGTTGCTTCCGTCCGGGGTTGTTTTGCAGATTTCCGGACTTTTTTATCCTGGGCCAGCAAATCAAATCCACCAGTGGAAATTAGAATTAAAAGCACTAAACACAAAAACTTCATATGGATTTAGAAAAAGATATCCGCAAATAATGATAAACATTAAGATTTTCCAAAAGAACTAAGATTAAATCACTATGAATTTTTAAAGTTTTCAGATTGGAGAAAAATTAGAAATATTTTATTTCCGCTTATATCTGATTGAATGGCAGAAAAATACGGTTAATCTTTTCTGGGGTAATCATTTTAACAATAATACCATTTTGGTAGGACTCTATGGAAAGTGTATTTCTGTCCAAATTAAAAAAGGCTTTTAAAAATCATTTTTTAAATAACCAAAGCTTAAAATTGTTTGTTTTACACCCATGGAAACTGAAATCATAAATCGTGTTGCCAATAGTGCACTTGTCCAGATAGATTTGGAGGATTGGTATCCTGTTCAGCCGAGAAAAGAGTTTGACCTTTCCGAGTACCTTTTTCAGGGGTTGATTTTAAAAGAATTGGATTTCCGGTCAGCCCTGAAACAAATGGATTGGACGCCTTACCAAAATGCGATTGTTGCAGTTCATTGTTCTGCAGATGCCATTGTTCCTACCTGGGCTTTCATGTTGATTGGTCAATACCTTTCGGCTGTAACTGGTGAAGTTTATTTCTGCACTCCGGAGCGGTTGGACGATTTCGTGTTTCAAAGAATTATAGACAGGCTGGATGTTGAAACCTATAAGGACCAAAAAGTGATTATAAAAGGATGTAGCAAACTGCCCGTTCCGACTTCTGCATTTGTGGCAATTTCTGTCCGGTTGACACCCATCGTACAAAGCCTGATGTTTGGCGAACCTTGCAGCAATGTACCTTTGTACAAAAAGAAAAAGTCCATTTGAAGCAATTAGATAGCGGTATGTATAGTTTTTTCGAATTTCTTAATACACTTGCACAGAACAACAATCGACCCTGGTTTGAACAAAACAAAAAACTTTATGAGGAGGCAAAATTGCAGGCTGAGGCTTTGGTTGATTCATGCATTGCTGAGGTAGGTAAGGTTGAAGATTTAGGAGACCTGAAAGCAAAAAAGGCAATGTTCCGCATTTACAGGGATGTCAGGTTTAGCAAAAACAAGGATCCCTACAAGCTCAATTTTTCTGCAATGTTGGCCAAAGCGGGAAAAAAGGAAATGGTTGGCTTTGGCTATTATGTTCACTTTCAGCCAGGTCAATGTTTTATGGCGGCTGGAATTTATGAACCCAATGCGGAACAACTGGCTAAAATCAGACAGGAAATTGACTACAATCCGGAAGAGATTAAGAAAATCATCTTTGAACCGGGCTTTGTAAAAGTTTTTGGCACAATGGAAGGAAAGCAATTGAAAACCGCACCCAAAGGCTACAGCAAAGAACATGTGGATATCGAATTGCTTCGGTACAATCAATTTTACTTTTCTACGTATTTTTCCGATGATGAGGTGCGGTCTAAAAAATTTCCGGAAATGCTGGCAGAAAGATGTAAAAAGATAAGGCCCTTTCTGGAATACATGAATAAAGCCCTTGATTAGACCAAGTAGAAATCGTATGGTTATCAGATTCTTAACAATTTTATTTTTCATACAAACCTATGTTTTGGCACAGGGAGTCAATCCTTTGCAAATCCCGGATACACTCATCGGGCCCTTTTTTAATTTGTCGATTGACGAAAGTACCCGGCAGTTTTTTCCCGGTCCTCTAACCCAGACAAAAGCTTTTAATGGCAACAGCTTTTTAGGCCCAACCCTGATTATCAGAAGGGGCTGGAATGTAGAAGTGACCGTAAACAACCAACTCGCAGACACCACAACCATTCATTGGCACGGACTCCATGTTTCTGCCCACACGGATGGAGGGCCACATTCTCCCATTTTGCCGCAACAGCAATGGAATCCTGATTTTACTTGTCTGGACAAGGCTTCAACCTATTGGTATCACCCACATTTTCATGGAAAAACGGCAAAACATACCCTCGAAGGAGCTGCCGGCATAATCATTGTGAGGGATGTGGAAGAATCTAATCTGAATCTGCCCAGAAAGTATGGAGTCGATGATTTTCCTGTAATAGTACAATCTTTGGAATTTGGTCCGGATAACCAAATTAAAACCAGTGGATTGCAAGACAGCATTGTCCTTGTTAACGGTATCCTGAAGCCGTTTTTACAAGTGCCCGCCCAGAAAGTAAGGCTTCGGTTGCTCAATGCATCCAATGCCAGAAATTTTAACATCGGACTTCCGGGTAATGCAGGTTTTTTTCTCATTGGAACGGATGGAGGATTGCTTGGAAGACCGTTGCCAGTAACCCGGGTAAAGCTTGCTCCAGGTGAGCGGGCTGAAGTGGTTGTAGATTTTACCGGACAGCAGGGCAGTTCTATTTCCCTGAAAAGCTATGGGTCAGAAATTCCGGTTGGAACGCAAGGTGGCCCTTTACCTTTGATGCCGGCAGGCACACCTCCAATGGACAGTCCGCTTAATGGAGTTGATTTCGAAGTTTTGGAGTTAAGGGTTGGGGCAATGACTTCCAATCCGTCGGGAAATTTGCCAGACAGTCTTGCGGCTCAAACCCGCATTCCGGAAAGCCTGGCTACGGATGAACGTAATCTTCGATTTACTCCTGTGGTTCCGGGTTCATATGGTGGGCCGTTTTTATTAAACGACAGTACATTCAAAATGGAAAGAATAGACCTTAGAATTCCATTGAATGCAGTAGAAATCTGGAATATCCACAACCAGACCCCGGTAGCCCATCCATTTCACCTCCATGGTTTTTCGTTTTATATTCTTGACAGGTATGGGGCTCTCGTTGGTCCTGAGGAGCAGGGTAGGAGGGACATGGTTCTGGTTTATCCCAATGAGCAAATCCGGATCATCAGCCGGTTTTCAAATTTTGCCGATTCTACCACACCGTTTATGTACCATTGCCATCTGCTCACCCATGAAGATGAAGGCATGATGGGGCAATTTGTGGTTATGCCATTGGTTTCCAGCCAGAATCAAATCAATCAGTCTGATTTTTCTGTTTTTCCCAATCCTTTTTCCGAGTCCATTGATATTCAGAATTCAGATTATCCGGAAGGTTTTTCTGTGTTTAATAACATGGGGAAATTGGTTTTTTCCTCAGATTCAAAAACAGAAAGCATTGAAACCAAAATATGGCCCAGCGGAATTTACTGGATGATTTCATCCAAAGGCAAGCGGCAGAAATTGATTAAATTCCAGTAGAGG
>JAIXQU010000101.1 GCA_027485575.1 Cytophagaceae bacterium | reverse complement strand
CCGCATTTTCTGCCAATGTAAATTTTGTGACTGCTACCCAAAGAGTAAAAAGCTCTGTCGTCTATATCAGGTCTACATATGATAAAATGCCAGGCTCAATGAAAAAATTCCATCAAAATATTCCCGATTTGGATGATTTTTTTAGCCAACCTGGACCCAAAAACGAATCTTCAGGATCGGGCGTAATTTTGACTGACAATGGCTTTATTGTCACCAATCACCATGTCATACAGGACGCGTCTACGGTTGAGGTTATCCTGGAAAACAAACAAAGTTTTAAAGCCAATGTAATTGGTTCAGACCCGACTACTGATTTGGCATTATTAAAAATAGAAGCCAAAGGTCTTCCATTTATCAAATATGGTGATTCAGATTTACTCCAAGTTGGAGAATGGGTTCTTGCCATAGGAAATCCTTTTGATTTAACCTCAACGGTAACAGCCGGAATCATTTCAGGAAAAGGCAGAAGCATCAATATTTTGAGAGAAAAAACAAACTTAGCCATAGAGTCATTCCTTCAAACGGATGCAGCTGTAAATCCCGGAAATTCCGGAGGAGCTTTGGTCAACCTCAAAGGTGAACTTGTTGGGATAAACACAGCAATTGCATCGCCAACCGGCTCTTTCTCAGGATATTCCTTCGCAGTACCATCCGACCTTGTAAAAAAAGTGATTGATGACTTACAGAAATTTGGAATGGTTCAAAGGGCTTTACTTGGGGTTTCTATTTTAGATATCGATTCCAGGCTTTCCATAGAACTTGGATTAAAAAGTGTAGAAGGTGTTTACGTTAGGGACGTAACTGAAGGCTCAGCAGCAGACAATGCAAAAATTAAAGTTGGGGATATTATTCTGGAAATAAATGGAAGAAAGGTAAATTCGGTGCCAGAACTTCAGGAGGTTGTAGGAAGATATCGTCCAGGTGAGAAAGTTAAGCTAAAAATTCAGCGTGGGACAGCCATCAATGAAATTGTCGTTCAATTAAAAAATCAAAATGGCGATACCAAGGTTTCAAGATTGGGGAATACCGAAAACACAATCTCCAAAGAGCTGGAATCAGAATTGGCATCAGTTTCCTCGGATACCAAAAACGAGTTTGGTATCAAAAATGGTGTTGAAATAAAAAAACTACTGGGAGAACGGCTTGAAAAAGCAGGAATAACCGAAGGATTTATCATTTTAAAAATGGACAAAATTCCGGTTTCCACTCCGGCCGAGGTCATCTCCCTCTACAAAAGGGCAAATGGAGGCATCCTGTTGGAAGGCATCAATCCTGATGGGGAGAAGCAGTATTTTGCTTTGGTAAAATAGATTTCTCTTTTATCCAATTGGCTAAACCTTTTGACCATTCCATATTGTCATTCAAACAAGGAAGCAATTCCCAATGTTCACCTCCTGATTTTTCAAAAAGTTCTTTATATTCTTCTCCGATTTCTTCCGTAGTCTCCAAACAATCAGAGACAAATGAAGGTGAAAGGGCCAAAACTCTCTTTATACCTTTTGCCGGCCATGATGAAATTACTTCATCGGTGTAGGGTTTTATCCAGGGGTCTCGTCCCAAACGGGATTGAAAGGTTGTAGCATACTTGTCTTCTTCCAGCCCAAGCTTTTGGGCAATAATCTTTGTGGTTTGAAAACACTGGGCCCTGTAGCAGAATTGGTTGTGGGCACCAAAATTAGCACAGCAACCTTCAGAAATACACTTTCCACTTCCATCCCCCTTTCTTATGTGACGTTCAGGGAGGCCGTGGTATGTGAAAAGTATTTTATCAAATTTTTCAGCTTGATAAACCTCCTTTATCTGGTTTACGATGGGTTGAATGAAAAAATCTTTATCAAAAAAAGTACTTGTAAAACTAACTTCCGGTATGGTTTGCCAGTTTTGAATAACTCTTGTAACCTCCTCGAAAACAGAGCCATTCGTAGCAGAGGCATATTGAGGAAATAAAGGAACAGCAATGATTTGAGCTACATTGGCCGCCTTGAAAGATTCCAGCCCTTTTTCAATTGACGGACTTTGGTACCTCATTCCCAGCTTTACTATAAATTGGTCACCCAAAAGATTTTGGACAATCTCCTCCAACTTTAATCCATAAACCTTTAAGGGAGAGCCATCTTTCAGCCAAACTGATTTGTATACTTTTGCAGATTTTGGCGCTCTTAAAGGGGCTATTATTCCATTAACAAGCATAAATCTGGGGACAACGGGTATGTCAATTACCCGACCATCCATCAAAAATTGTCTTAAGTACTTTCTAACATCAGGAACCGAAAACGAATCCGGAGTACCTAAATTTACGAGTAAAACGCCTATTTTCATACAGTATATTAATTATATAAAGAACTAAATGTTTTCAAATTAAGTTTTGGCTCATTTCCCGAAATACATAGAATTTCTATTGAAATTAGCCTTTTTTTCCGCATTTAATTCTAATCCATTATGTTTGCGTTAAATTCAAAAAACGCAACATTCAGCTGCAAAGCTATCAATGACAGGCAAAAACCTTACATTTATTGAAGCCGGAGAAGGGCTTCCAGTTATATTTTTACATGGTTTTTGTGAAACAAAAGAACTGTGGCTCAAATACTTAGAGCCACTTTCAAAAGTTTGCAGAGTTTTGTTAATTGATCTCCCCGGCTTCGGTGAAAACCCGCCTTTGGACGGTCCTTTAACCATTGCAGACATGGCCGAGCAGGTATATCATACTGTTGTAAACATAGGAATTGAGCAATGCATCATGGTTGGACACAGCATGGGAGGATATGTTGCTTTGGCTTTTTCAGAAAAATTTCCTTCAAGATTAAAAGGGCTGGGACTTTTCCATTCAACAGCCTACCCAGATACTATAGAGAAAAAACAAGCAAGAGATAAAACTATTGAATTTATTGAACGATATGGAACAGAGGAATTTGTAGAAGAATTTGTGCCTCCGTTATTTTTTGAAGGAAGAAGGAAAGATTTTAAAGAGGAGGTTAAAATAATTGTTGAAATGGGAAAAAAGGCCGCAAAAAGCTCAGTGATAGAGTCAATCAGAGCCATGCGGGACCGGAAAGACAGAACCAAGGTTCTGGAAAAATCTCATTGCCCTGTTTTATTTATTGTAGGAAAAAATGACATTGCCATCCCTTTCCAGGGAAGTCAGGGACAATATTCTCTCCCAAGTTATTCAACCATTCACATTTTAAATAATACGGGGCATATGGGAATGATTGAGTGGGAAAAGGAAACCCTGTTTATGGTAGACCAATTTATTCAAAGGATCAAAAAGTTTTATATTTAAAAATCAGTAGTTTATGTTCAAACAAGCACTTACCTATGTTATTCTTGTTGCCTTTTGGGTAGCATCAGGTTTTACCTATGAAAAAGGTGAAAAATGGAAGGCAGTTTTAGAATTAGAAGGAAAAGGAAAAAAAATATTCCTTGTTTCAAACTCCATTTATGGGGGCTACAATTCTTTAGAAAAAAAATATTTTTTCTTTGGAAAGAACCACATGTTTCGGGACCAAACCAATCCAGATTTTTCCCAGATTTTCAGTGACTTTTGTGTAACAAATGCATCCGGTCAATTTGAATTTGAAGTAAACAATGTGAAAGACCCAGGCTTGGATCAAACTTCGGAATCGAACATTAGCTTTAAAAAGAAAACTCCAGGCAAAAGCAGTTTAAAAAATCTGTCGGATGGAACAAAGGAAATTACCTATTCCGGCAATTTTAAAAACCTTGGCCTGACCTTAACCGAAGAGGCAAAAAAAATAATGACCGGAGACTTTACATTAACCATTAAATCTGAAAAATAGATATGAAAAACAGATTTTTACAACTACTATTTTTAGTTACCCTAGCTTTCAAGGTTGTAGCCCAGCCCGTAACTTGTCCGGCACCTACTCCGGAATCACCAAATTGCTACCAAACAACCAGGCCAAATAATGGCAATCCTATTTTAAATACAGCTCCAATTCCTAACCAGGATTGCTGCAATGCATTACCTCTCTGTGCTGCCGAAAATTCAATTGCAAATGGCGCTGTTATTCCTTTTGGTTCTCCAGCAGGAACGCTTTACCCAGGATGTGTAAGAGATGAACTACCAAGTGATGCAAATACCTGCTTTAGCAACAACGAAAAAGGCACAACATGGTACAAGTTTAAAATCAGACCGCTTCCAAACGGACCAAAAACACCTGGTTCACCAGCCGGCAAATTAAGATTTAGAATTATTCCTCAGGATGCATACGATGACCCAACTTTTGACCCGGATGCTTTTGATGCCGGTTCAGCTAGTATTGGTAATACAGATTATGATTTTTTGCTTTTTGATGTTACCTCTGCTTGTACTGATGGGCAGCAATGTAGCTTAATTAAAAATTCAACCACTTTTACCAGCCCAACTTCCGTAATTAAGAGTTGTAATTGGACTGGCACCAGAGGACCGACAGGATTGTTTGAACCAGGAACAGGATCTGAACAATCTCAGGGCCCTGCAAGCAGATTTAACAAACCACTCAGTGTAAAAGTTGGTCAGATATTTATTTTGGCAGTCGATAACTTCAGTACAAACGAGCAAGGATTTACAGTTGATTTCAGAGGTAATTCTTCTACGCCTGATGATTCAACCGCCATTGTTACTCCTCCACCTGCAGATGATTCTATCCGGGTTAAATCCATCAAAAACCCTGTTTGTAACGAAAAGGAGATTACGATTACTTTTACCTCTCCAATCAGAACAGATTCAGTGGCTTCTTCAGCCTTTCAAGTCCTGGGACCAAATGCTCCTTATGTGTTAACTCCTGTAGGGTCAAGTGTGGATTGCTTTGGAATTGAAGACACCAGTTTTACATTCTCAGTTTCTCCTAGTGTTCCTGACACTACCTTACGATTGGTAATTGTGAATGAGATTAAAGATATTTGTGGTAATACCGTTGTACTTGACACAATTCCATTTAGAATTCCTTTTCCGAAAGATTTTAAGTTTGACATTGTTGGAGATCAACCCTCGTGTGCCATCACCAAAATGAATGTTGAATTTGCAAGACCTGTACGCTGCGATTCAGTCAAACCCAACAAATTTGCCATCTGGCAAAATGGAAATCCACTTGGGAATGTAATTGACGTGAAAAGAACCAATGGAAAACCCTGTGGCTTAAACAATCAGGATACGCTTTACACCTTAACTTTTTCAAAGGCAGTGGTTGATACATCAACCCTAAAATTGGTTTTGGTTGGAATCATAAAAGACTCTTGTCAAAATGAAGTTACTTTTGATACCCTGTCTTTTAAGATTAAGAAATTCCTAACAGTTGAGGGGATTAGAGATACTGTTTGCCCTGATTCCACGGTTGATCTGAAAGCAGTTTTGGATACAACATTTAAAAATTACAGCACCAACGATTTATTTAAAATTAAATACACATGGAGAGACCTTTCTACCCTGGATACACTAAGAGGTCAACCACCAAGTGTCTTTTTTACCGGTAATCCTGTTATCAGGTCCCAGGTTGAAATCAAAAAAGACTCCTCGAAACCAACGCCTATTACTTATCGGGTGTATGCGACAAACAGTTTAAATGGTTGTAGAGACTCGACTGATATTCCTGTTTTGTTTTCTCCATATCCAAAAATTGAAGTTTTTGATAAAATATTCGCCTGCTTTGGCGAAGACGTAAAAATCAGGCCACAAATTGGAAATGGTAAACTCAATGATTTTGAATACAGCTGGTCAAGAATCGGCACTCCAAACAAAGTTATTTCCACTGATTCCATTTTGAAATTGGGCGTTTTAGATTCCTTACTTTCTTATGGACTAGGCCAAAAATATCAGGCCAATGTTAAATTTAAGAAAAGCCTTGGTGGATGTGTGGCTAAACCAATCAATGCAGATCTGGTAATCGGAAGAAAGATCCAAACCAAAATCGGTTTGATTCCTGAAGATCCATTAGCCTCAATTATCCCTGCTGATTTTACTTTTAGCAATCTCACAACTTTTACCCCAACCAAAACAACTCCATATTTTGAATGGAATTATGGACCTGGGACAGAAAAGAAAACTACTTTTGGTTATGAAAGTACTACTTACAGGTATTTAAGTTCAGATAAATACAACGTTAAGCTATCTGCATTTGATACCTTGTTCCGAAACAGCAGCGAGGTAGCAAAGGTTTGTTCTGTAAACGATTCCGTCAATATTGAAGTTCAGAATCTAATCCCATCATTGTTAATACCCAATTCAAAAATTGAAAAAAATCGCAATCTTTTTATTCAAGGAATGCGGGAAAATTCCTTCTCCATGAAACTATATAATAGATGGGGAAAACTTGTCGGAGAACAGGATCCGTTGGATCATGTTGTAGGTTGGGATCCTAAGGATCTTGGACAAGGAACATATTATTATATCCTCACAGAAAAGAGAAGTGGAAAAACACTGGTTAGCTGGCTAACAGTAAATCGGGATTAGTCTAACTAATTTTACAGAAAAAGAGCCCTATGAAAATTGGGCTCTTTTTTTTGTTCATTATTTAGAATCAGGAAGTCAAAAAGGATCCCCTTCTATTAGATGCAAACCCTCTCACAGATGTGGGTATAAATCTTCTGACCATGAAAATAGTCTTATAAATAATCCTGACCAGGTTTTGATTTTCAGGAATCGTACACTCCCACCAATAAATGCTAATTTTTAAACTTGTATTGGCCCTAAAAAAATCGATTCAGATAAAAGAACTTCAAAGTAGAGCAATTGGTACTAAGGCCTTATTGTCATGGTTTTACTTTTCCGGAACCGAATCAAAACGCCAATAGGACAATACAGGATTCACAAAAATTGGATTTGAATTTTGTCCTAAAATAATACTAGATATTGACGAGAACGATGCAAGCAACACTTTGGTCAATAAGTCACCGAACCTTAAATCAGAATCTCTGATGGGTTTCTTTTACTCAAAAAATCGTCACTATTGAATTTCCAGGATCTCGATTTTCTTTTTCAGAAATTCAATGGATTGACCTTTCTTTTTTCCCAGGAAAAGTTTACCCAAAGGCGCAACGGGAGAGAGAGAAATAACAGCCTGACCTTTTGGAAGTGAAATCTTTCCTAAGCCTGGTCCTAAGAAGTAATATGAATCCGGTGTTTGAATTAAAGCCCCTGATTCTGCGGTTTTAAAGCTTGTGATGCTGGTAGATTTTTCAAAAGCGATAAGGGCAAGAGTTGCTTCGTCCAGCTGCCTCGCGTTTAAATCTCTCAGGTTCTGGCTCATTGCCCTTCCTGTTTCATATTTGTCACCTGCGGAGCTTTTTTCTTCTTGATTTGCTGAAAACTGAGCCTCTGTCATGGCATTTTTTGCGGCTGCAATTCTGGCTTCAAGGATTGCTCTGAGTTGACTAATTATTTCTGATTTTAGGCTTTGCATCTGGTAGCATTTCTTTTCAAGTTCAAAAGGTAATCTTTAAATCCCAGTATTTTACATTTCATTTCAAATTGTTTATCCTTTACCTGTACCGGTTGTGTAAACCCTTTTCTAACTTCAAAGATTTGGTAAAAAGAATTTTATGATGGCATTTTCGATTATGGAAATATGAAATATAAGGATGCCCGGATTCTGGTGAAAAGGAACAGTTTTTGAACTTATTTTTAAGGCAGATCCAGTTTGTTTTCAACCGGAACAAATCCAAATTCTATTCCATCAAACAATCCAAGGTCACTCAGTTTTAATTTTGGAATTACCAATAAAGCCATAAATGATAAAACCATGAATGCAGCTTTTGGCGTACTGCCATGCTTTTGGGCCAAAAGGGTTAGTTTTTCATATTTACCGGCAACCCATTTTCCATCTTTGTCAGACATTAATCCCGCAATAGGAAGAGGCAGTATTTCAACACCATCGGAAGATGCAATGGCAATTCCACCTCCTGCTTTCATAATCTCATCTACAGCAAGTTTTATCCATTTGGGGTGGCTTCCAACTGCTACAATATTATGAGAGTCATGGGCGACAGAACTTGCAATGGCAGCATTTTTCAATCCAAAACCAGCGATAAAAGCATTGCCTGGCTCCGATGTTTTATATCTGTTAACCACCGAAAGGCTTAGAATATCACGGTTCTGGTCTGGATTGATGATTCCATTGACAACCATTAGCTTTTCAAAAAGCTCATTGGTGATTAGCTGACCTTCAATGGCTTCGATCACTCTTACGCGGGTAATTCCAAACCCTTCAGATTTAATCTGATACTGTTCTTCCTTTGGAAAATGCGAAACGAATTGGTTTGGAGTTTCGGTAACCGGGCTGGCTTTCCAGTTGAAGTTACCTTTTTGAAATACCCTGGTTCCTTTCCTCCAGGATTCCAGAACATTCATTTTTTCCAAAGATTCTACCAAAATAAAATCTGCAGAGTCTCCCTCACGTAAAAGGCCAATGGGAAGTTTGTAATGTTCCACAGGATTAATGGTAGCAGCCCTAAGCACATCAAAAAAGTCATAGCTCTTTTTCAGGGCTCTGGCAACCAAAAGATTAATATGACCCAACAACAAATCATCCGGATGCTTATCGTCCGAACAGAACATTATTTGCCGAGGGAAGTGTTTAATGGTTTCTATCAAAGCCTCAAAATTTCTTGCCGCACTACCTTCACGAATCAATATTTTTACGCCTAGGGCAGCTTTTTCCATAGCTTCTTCCAGGGTAAAGCATTCATGATCCGTTTCTATTCCCGCAGAAAAATATTTTTTTGCTTGTTCTCCCCTCAATCCAGGAGCATGTCCATCCACTGGAACACCTAGTGACCTGGCTACTTTAATTTTGTTCGCTACATCTTCATCACCAAAAATAACTCCCGGCCAATTCATCATTTCAGCAAGGTAATGACAGGTCTTTTCTTCAATCAGTGCCCTGATCGATATGGCATCAATTGTGGCTCCGGCAGTTTCAAAAATAGTTGCAGGTACACATGAAGGTGCCCCAAAGTGAAAATGCATTGGTGCATCCTTTGCATTTTCCGCCATCCATCTAACCCCTTCAATACCCAAAACATTTGCTATTTCGTGCGGGTCTGAAACTGTTGCCAAAGTTCCGTGGGCAAGGGCCAAAGGAGCAAACTCAGATGGTGCCAGCATAGAACTTTCAATGTGGACATGTGCATCCACAAATCCAGGCATAATAAAAGTCCGGGAAGCTGTTTCATAGGATTCAATCCTCTCAATTATTCCATTTGAAATGGATATTCTAACCGGATAGATTTTTCTAATATGAATATCTACAAGCTGACCCTCAACTGTTTGAGTTTTACTTTCCATCGTTTAATAAACTTTTGGATACCTATGATTCTTAATTCTTATTTTTGATGCTTCAAATCTGAATTCTTTTTATGAAAAAACACTTAGTTTTATTTATCATTTTGGTCCAAACCCAATGGGCTTTCTCGCAAATTTCATTAACAACAGCTGACCTTGCAGGACCAGGTGATGTGGTATACGAAACCACAGTAGACCTCAACAACCTGATCCCTATTGCCGACACGAATGCAAATTATGAACTGCTGGCAATAACCAACACCGAAGGTTTGGACACTACCTATTACCTGAACGCAGCTTCTACTCCTTTTGGTTCTGCAATGCAAGGTGCTAATCTGGCCTCACTTACAGGAAAATCCTATACCTATTTCGAAAAGGATGCAACTGGATTTTATGCCAGAGGATCTGTCTTTAATACAGATGGGTTTCCTATTAACCTTCCATTTACGGCCGCTCCGTTAAGGTTTAGTTCCAGACTTCCCATTTTGACATTTCCAGCAACAATGGGAATGAATTTAAAAGCTGCAGCCACAACCAGGTTTACTTTCAGATATGATACGGTAGTTCCGATAGGGCCTATCCAAGCCAACGTAGATAGTGTCAGAATTATTGGAAACATCACTGACACAAGCATAATTGATGGATTTGGAACGGCCCAGTTTCAGGGTGGAAATTTTGAATGTTTACGGAATATCCAGACCCTTAAAATCGTATTTTCGGCCCAGGTAAGGGCTTCTTTGTTTGGCACACCAACCTGGCTGCCATTTCCAACCACCTTGCCTGATTTTTATTCTCAACAGCTTTTGCTTTGGACCAATGATTATAAAGCACCCCTTTTAACCATTTCTTATGATGAAAATGGAGATTTTATCGGATCAAAAGCCCAGTTGCCCTTGGTTAGCCGGGCAAGAACACTCGTAAGCTCTATACCTGATTTCGATTTTACTCCCTATCCAAATCCGGCAACAAATAGCTTTTCAATTCAATCAGAAAAAATATTAAAAAAAGTAAAATTATTTTCTCCAACAGGGAAAGAAATATTTGAAATTACACCATCATCACCAGGAGAAACTATTAAAACCGGAAAACTGCCAAGAGGAATTTATATTGTCCAAACCGAAAGTAAGGATGGGTCTATTTCCAGAAAGAAGCTGATTATCAACCAATAAGGCTACAAAAAAAAGGCCCTTTATGAAAGGGCCTTTTTAATATATTACAGGTGTATGAATAAATTTGTGTATCTGTACCTATATACTCTCACTCAACCAAAAGGTAACCAAAGGAATACAAATATTTTTTTTATTGCGATAGGCTTTGGGTCTTACCCACATTCGTTGCAACTTTTTGTTGTGAACTGCCAAAGGAGAAACATGGAAAACTGATTTTCAATTGAGCATACAATCCTTGTCCGGAAATAGCAGGCCGGTAACCCAACTCTCCTCCCATAGAAATCAATGAAGATTGATTATACCTCAATTCAAATCCTGCCCTTGCTCCTATTTTATTTACCTTGATGGGTGAAGCGTTAAAAGTTTCGCTTCCTTCTTTGCCTACATTTTTTGCCTGAATGTCTTCCACCCTTGTCCATGGATTTATAATTAAATCTCCATAAAAAGTTAGTATTGAATTTTGGGCGAGAATGCCATTTCTATCCGTTTTGATAGCGATATTTTTTATGGTCTGAAAAGAGGCGCCCAGATAAATCCCAGTTGATGCGAAATTAGAATAAAGCAAATTGTTGTTATCTGCGGTCTTAAATCCACTTGGTGAACTCGTGCCCTGGTTACTGATAATTGTTCCTTTGTCGCCTTTTAGGTCCACACTTTGGTCTTTCAGGGCCTTTTGAACAGCCACAGTGGATGCCATAGAGTTTAGGCCCAACCTGGCCCCGAATATTTTTCTGACTTTGGCATTCACTTCAATCTTTTCAGGCATTGTTGTATTGCCAGGTATTGCTTGTTCGGCAAGAATGATTTTTGAACTACCATCTTTGATCATGTCTTTTATGGCGTAGGTTCCTCCTATTTCCGCAGCAAAAAACCTGGAAAAATTGTTTGTGACAACCATTTTGCCTTGTTCCCTTTTACTTTCCTGGGTGGTGATAAAAGAATTTTTATTGGCGGCAAATCTTTGAATATCAAAAGCATCAATCAGATTTCCTCTGACTCCGCCTTTCAATTCCAATTTTGAAACAGGGACATAAGTTACATCCAAACCCGAACCAATTACAGAATTCATTTGCATGATATCGAGGGTAACCGGCTGAATATGAATCCAAAGATTATTTAAGTCTTTGGGGTCGTCCAGAACTACTTTGTAGGTAACGGTTGAGGCTGGAAAGGCTTCCGAAACCTGAGCCTTTATATTATGAATGCCAATCATGGTCAAAAAAATGACCGCGTAAAATCTCTGCATAGGGTTATCCAATTCTCAACGTGAAGGAAAGGGTTATCAAACAACACTTTATGCAGGCATTGGCAAAAAAAATGTTAAGCGTAAGATTTTAGTTCTTTATGGAAGCGATTTCAATAGACTTATTAAAAAACGAAGAGAAATAAAGTAGGAAAAGGGTGATTAATCCATTAATGATCAAAATCTCAAAACCAATTTCATAACCGTTAAATAAAACAGGACTATACATTTTCAAGAAATAGGAAACGATGGGTGAGGCCACACAAATGGCTGGAATCCAGGAATCTTTTGCTTTAATCCGGGTGAGCATACCAGCCGCATACAAACCCAACAATGGTCCATATGTGTATCCTGCCAGTTCAAATACGGTAACTATGAGGCTACCTTCATTAAACTTAAAAAAGACCAATACAATAACCCAAATCAATCCTGACATGGCCAGGTGAACCTTGAACTTTGTTGGTCCTCTTTCCTCTTCTTTTAAAGAGCTGAAATTTAAAAAATCAAAACAAAAAGAAGTGGTTAAAGCCGTTAAAGCAGAATCTGTACTGGCATAAGTGGCGGCAATGATTCCCATGAGAAACATCAACCCTAGCCATACCGGAAAATGTTGCAAGGCAATGAGGGGGAAAAGCTGATCTGATTTTAGGGGAAGCTCCAAATGAATTCTGCTGGCATAGGAATAGAGCAACAGGCCCAAAACCAGAAAAAGGAAATTCACCAACAATAGGATTCCGCTAAACCAATACATGTTCTTTTTTTTTTTTTTTTTGCTTTTACAGGTCAGATTTTTTTGCATCATGTCCTGGTCAAGACCTGTCATAGTAATGGCAATAAAAGCACCGGCCAAAACCTGTTTTACCCAAAATGATTTTTGAGTAAAATCAGAAGACCAGATTTCAGAAAGTGGATCTGAGTTAATAAATCCAGGCAAATCCATCATTCCCAGGTCCAGTTGTTTGGAAAGGTAGATTATAGAAGCCACAACGCCTGCCAGCATGCAAAACGTTTGCAAGGTATCTGTAATGATGATGGTTTTCATTCCGCCCTTGTAGGTATAAACCCAAATCAGCAAAAGGCCAATTCCCACTGAAACCCAGAAAGGTATTCCAAAGGGTTCAAAAATAGAAAAATGCAACACGCTCAAAACCAGATAGAACCGGGCTGAAGAACCTATCAAACGGGATAGAAGAAAGAATCCGGCACCCGTTTTATATGCCCAATACCCGAACCGGTGTTCCAGATAGGTATAAATGGAAACCAGATTAAGCCGATAATACATGGGCATTAGCAAATTGGCGATAATAAAATACCCGATTAGGTATCCAAAAACCATTTGTAAATAGTGAAATTGCCCAGCCTTAACCATTCCAGGAACTGAAATAAAGGTGACTCCTGAGAGAGAGGTACCAATCATTCCAAAAGCTACCAGATACCATTTGGATGAGCGGTTTGCAGTAAAAAACGCATCTGTACCCTTTTCACCCCTGGCAGTAAACCAGGAAACGGTAATCAAAATTGAAAAGTAAACCAGAATTAAGGCAATGCCAAGGAAGGGACTCATATAGAAATTTGCGGCTATTTACAGAAAAGTGGTGGTGAAAGGGAAATTTGGATTTAATTTTGCAATTGTATGGCAACTCAATTTGATATCGAAGAAGAAGTTGATCTCCTCACAGTTGAGGTCACCTTGTACAAACTTGTGGTGTTTAATGACGATTTCAACACTTTCGACCACGTTATTTTGACTCTGTGCGATGTTTGCGGGCACACTCCTGAGCAAGCTGAGCAATGTGCGACCATTATTCACTTCAAGGGTAAGTGCACTGTAAAAACAGGAGAATGGGAAAAAATGGCTCATATGAGAAATAAAATCTGCGATGCCGGAATTTCGGCAGAGGTAATGGAGTAACGAATAATATTTATATCGGTCATCTTCAGGCCTTTTTTAAAATTATGGCCACGACTTTAAAATTATTTGGTTCAATTTTCATGGAAACAAAGATTTTACTCTGTCCAAACCAACACCCCGCACGGTTTTAAATCTGCCTCTCCCAGCAAAATTTTTGCTTTAGAAGAAAGATTTACTTTTCGGTTTTCCGTGCTATGAAAATTGGTCGCTACCCAAAGACCATCCCGATAATTGATATCTAATCCATCAGGAAGTTCTTCCATAGGCCTACTCAAGGCTTTTTCATAAACACCTTTAAGTATTGATTTTTCAAGTTTGAACCCATCAGTTTCCACACCAATGTAAGTGACAGTACCTTTTCCTGTTTTTTTCTGAGAAATGGCAGCGGAAGATTTATAATACTGGTCAAAATAAGTGGCCAGGGTTTGAGTTCCTTCTTCAGGATCCAATACTTCAGCCCAGTTGTTCCATTCATAATTTTTTCCTGCGAAGGCCACCTTTCCGTATTTGTCATCAGGTAACATATCAAAAAACCGGACATTAACACCTGCCAATTTTTTCAATGGAGCCTGGAAAGGTGCCTCCCAAAGTTTTGCATTTTTATCCTTTTGGGCAAAACGGCAGGTTAAAATCAGCTGTCCGCCTTTGTCGGCAAATTTTTGAAGTTTAGCAATCAGGACCTCATCCACAAGTTGATAGGCTGGTACTACAAGAAAAGAATATTTTGAAAAGTCGGCATCTTCTTCAACAAAATCAACCGGTACCTTCAATGTCCTCAAAGCCTCATAATATTTTGTAACATGGAACTGGGAATTCCATTGATTGGATTGCCGCTGGTAATTGGTTTCCCAGATATTATCCTTGCTGTACAAAATTGCGGTTTTGCTTAATGTTAGTTGTGGCGGATATTCTTTTGCAGGTTTGAATTTAGATTTCAATTCTGCAATTTCCTTCATGGTTTGCATATACTCCTTTCCGCCTGGTGAAGGCGTAACCCCATCTGGATTCACCATGCCATAGTGATATTGTTCACTACCATAAAGAGGCTGCCGGTACCTGTAAGCGCAAACAAAAGCAGAACCTGCACCAAATGCCTGAAACAACCATAGTCGAACAGCGCCAGGCAAAGGCTGAGGGTTGTATCTGCCCCAGTTTACCTGACCTGGTTGCAATTCCATGATCCCGGTTACCCCTTTAATTGACCTGAAATAGTCATGCGGAAAAGCATTTGTTGTTGGAGAATTAACCCTGAATCCATTGTCTCCAAAGCCTACGGCATAGCCTGCAACAGGATATGAAGTAAAGGTGACAAAATCCAGATCTTTGTTTAGAAAGGGATCATTGGGTGTATGGTTACTCATAAAATTGGTAGTCACCCATTGGTCTTTTGAAATATTCTGCTTCAATATTCTGGATTGAAATCCCACGAAATCAGCACATTCTGCCGCAGTAAACCGCCTGAAATCGAGCATGGCATGGGGATTGGGTTGTTGGGGCAATTCTTTTGAATTTGGAATCCTGACCTGTTCGAAATTTTGATACTTAATACTCCAGAAAGAAGTTCCCCAGATTTCATTCAGCTTTTCAATCGAGGTATACTTCTTCTTGAGCCAATTGATAAAACTGGCCCTGGCCGCCAGACTATAATCATATTCCGCGGCATAGTGGGAAGGCTCATTATCGATTTGCCAGCCCCAGATACGCTTATCGTTTCCATATTTCTTTGCCATGGCCGCAACAATTTTTTCATTTAACTCTCTGTATTTCGGACTTGACCAGGAGCAATGTTCTCTACTGCCATGTTGCTGAACAACTCCATCCACATTGGTTATCAAAGTCTCGGGATATTTTTCGGTCAACCAAATGGGTGGTGCTGCCGAAGGGGTGCACATGATTACCTTCAAACCATTTTTTGCTGCCAAATCAACTGCTTCATCTAACCATGCAAAATCATATTTTCCTTCTTCGGGTTCCAGGTAGGCCCAGGCAAATTCGGCAAAGTGCGTAAACTGAAAGCCCATTCCAGCCATGTTTTTTATGTCTCTTTCCCATTGATTTTTTGGCCATTGCTCAGGATAATAGTAAACCCCAACTTTCATTAAATCCTGTTTTGGGAACCACTTTTCCAGATTTTGAGCTTCTGAGAATTTCAAGCCCGAAAAAATCAGAATCAAACAAAAACAAACTTTTATCAACTGCTTCATGGGTGCGAATCAATAAAAAAAGGCTGGAATATTTTCCAGCCTTTTTTTTAAATTTATAATTGAACTGCTTGTTTACTACAATCTTCTGAATGGATACTTTGCCTGGATTATTTAAGGAGACCCGTGAAACCCTGACAGGAAAATATGGACCCGCAAAATCTGGATGGAATAAGTAATAAAATATTAATCCATCAAGACCTTACCCAAATAATCTGAAATGACAACCTTGGTTTGTATTCGCCTTCATTAACAAAAGGAACACTGGCGAGTTTAATATTTCAAACGGATGGCCAACTGACCAAAATAAGAAGATACCTGCACCCGAAATGGCCTTCTTCTGGAATCTGATTCTATCCAGATTTCAACCGGGTCTTTTCCTCTTAAATATTTGGATTCTATTCCCAAAGGGACCAAAACAAAATACCGGAAACTATTTTTCTTCTTCTTAATGGTTTTGACCCCTGCCAACCGTATTTTAAACAAGAGCCATTGGCTATCAAAGAAGGCCAGGTAATTCAAAGTATCGCCTATTTTGGATTCCTCAAATGGGGTATACCGGAGTTGCCAGATAACATTGACCAAATCTTTCATCCGGTCTGGCGGCGCATTGAAAATTTTTAAAGGCACTCCAGGTTTGTGTAAATCATATTGTTTAATAATCTGACTATCAGGCAAAAAAAAGGAGACCTGTTGGGATCTGTATCCATTCTCAATGACATTTCTGGTCATTTTGACACTTCTTCCACTGGCTGAATCTACCCAGCAACTCCAATCATGTTTGATTTGAGAAATCCAGGATATTCCAGATTTGCTTCCTGCCCTGGCATCAATTCGAAAACAACTTAGTTGACCAACTTTTTCAATGGTATCACGAACAAAAACGGAAATATCGCCTACATCAAAAGGACCCGCACTTACTTCATAAACCAGTTTTTCACCTGGAATGGCTTTAAAACTATGAGATTCAAAAACGGGGAACTGTTCGATTTCCTTTTCGGCATTTTTAGATGAACAGCCTGTCAGAAAAATCCAAAGTGTAACGTTCAATAAAAAGGCAGAAAACTTAATCATTTTCATTTTCGATTGGAATTGCACCTGATTTCCAAAGGGTTTCAAATGTTTCTTTCAATTGGAGAAATTGAGATCTGTTTGCAAAATGTCCTCTTTCGCAAGGACTTTGTGTTACCTCTATTCCAAAAGGCTGAAAGTATTTTGAACCATTAGAAATGAGAACAGGATTTCCGGTTGCAGCCGCTGCTTTATAGTTGGCAACCCAGTTTTTAACTACCCCTGCCGCACCAGACAACACAAGAACTGCTCTAAATTTTTGTATCAAAAGTGCAACCTGGCTGGCCACACCTGTAATTATCTCTTCAGCAAGATTTCCAGGTGAATCAGTTATACTGGCAGTTTCAAATTTGATGATGGGTATTGGGTGCATTGGAATTGGGTAGTAAACCATTAAAATGTTTACCCAAGCATTGAGATAAAATCCTGCTCTGAAATAATCTTAACCCCAAGTCTTTGGGCCTTTTCAAGCTTGGCTGGCCCCATATTTTCTCCAGCAACGAGGTAATCCACTTTTGCCGAAACGGAAGAAATCAATTTGCCTCCATTGGCTTTGATTTTGTCTTGCAATTCTTCCCTTGAAAAGCTGGCAAAAACTCCTGAAATCACAAAAGACATACCCAGAAGAACCTCACTTTCGGGCTCAACTCCGGCTGGCATTTCAAGTTGAAGGCCTGCAGCCTTTAGTTTTTCAATAAATGCAATTGATTCAGGCCTTTGGAAATATCCCATGACCGACCATGCTATTTTTTCACCAATTTCCGGGGCCTGAACCAACTGTTCTGTACTGGCTATCCGAAGGTTATCCAAACTTTGGAAATGCTCAGCAAGTTTTTCGGCCACCGTTGCCCCTACAAATCGTATTCCCATACCAAACAAAACTTTAGGAAAAGGTTGAGATTTTGATTTTTCGATGCCTGACAGGGCCTTTTTTACTGATTTATCAGCAAATCTCTCTAAACCAATGAGTTGCTCATAGGTTAGGAAATATAAATCGGCAGCATCTATCAGTAATTTATTTTCAAAAAGCAAATCGATGGTTTCTGCTCCAATTCCATCAATATTCATTGCTTTCCGTTGAATAAAATGTTCAACTTTTCCCTTTAACTGCGGTGGACAACCATATTCATTCGGGCAATACCAGGCGGCTTCGCCTTCATTTCTAAGCAATCTGGTTTGGCAATCCGGGCATTCAGTAAGGAACTCTGTAGGTTTAGAAAACAGCCCTCTTTTGGATAAATCAACACCCGTAATCTTAGGAATAATTTCACCACCCTTCTCTACATGGACATAATCTCCGATTCTTAAATCCAGTCTTTGAATTTCATCGGCATTGTGCAGTGAGGCTCGTTTTACTTTTGTTCCTGCAAGCTGAACAGGTTTCAGATTGGCAACGGGAGTAACTGCACCCGTTCTTCCTACCTGATAACTGATTGATTCAAGAACAGTTGTCGCAGATTCAGCCTTGTATTTATATGAAATTGCCCACCTGGGAATTTTGGCTGTAAAACCTAGTTCCTGTTGTTGGGAGATTGAGTTTACTTTGATTACGATTCCATCAATGCCCATGGGAAGACTAAACCGTTCTTTATCCCAATGCTCAATAAATTGAAAAACATCTTCCAGCTTTTCACATTTCTTCCATGTTTTTGAAACCGGGAATCCCCAATCGGTCAAAAGTTGCAATGATTCCTGGTGTGAACTGGAGGGCAAATTTTCACCGAGCAAATAATATAAATAACAGTCCAGTTTGCGCTGGGCAACCACAGCAGAATCCTGCATTTTCATGGTGCCGCTGGCTGCATTTCTGGGATTTGCCATTGGTTGTTCACCAATGTCTTCCCGCTCCAGGTTGAGTGCGTCAAAAACAGCAAATGGCATTACAATTTCACCCCTTACTTCAAACCAGGGAGGTAAATCTTTATGACTTAACTTTAACGGAAGACTTTTGATGGTCTTTGCATTGGCGGTTACATCGTCACCTTTAACTCCATCCCCTCGGGTTATTGCCTGAACCAAAATCCCGTTTTCATATATTAAACTGATGGCTACTCCATCGATTTTCAGTTCGCAAACGTATTCAAAATGGGCCCCTTCCAATCCTTTTCTTACCCTTTCATCAAATTCCTGAAGTTCTTCTCTGGAATAAGTATTTCCCAAAGAAAGCATTGGATATTGGTGACCCACCTGTTTGAATTCCTTGGTAACTGTTCCTCCTACCCTTTGTGTTGGAGAATGACTTAAAGCAAATTCAGGATATTGCTTTTCCAAATTGGCCAATTCCTTAAGCAAACCATCAAATTCAAAATCAGAAATTTCGGAAATCGAGTTTTGGTAATATTGATGGTTGAGATGGTGAATTCTGTCTGTCAGAACTCTGATTTTTTCCTGAATATTAACCATTTAGGAAGTGAATATTAGAATAATAGTGGAAAAGGAAAATTGAATAATTCTGTGCTCTTAACCCAAAAGCCTGATGAATTGAGAAAGTTGTTCAATTTGAGCGTCAGTGTATGCCGGAAAATTTGCAACCCTAAAAGTGCTTGATTTCCATTTTCCATAGCCCGCTCCCAAAAGGATGCCCTGTGCTTTTGCCTCTGCTTTCACGCCGTCAATCAAATCTGGCTCTCCTTCCAATGCCAGAACAGTCGTTGACCTGATTTTTGAGTTGGATATCAATGGTTTAAAACCAGAGTTAGAAAAAAGATCCAGGTAATTTTCCATCCTCTTTCTTAGTAACGCATCTGTCCTTTCAATTCCAGGAGAATTTTGAAGGACACGATTAAGTAAATAAATACCCAAAACATTGGGGGTACAACTGGTTTGAAATTTTTCAATATGCTCCAGCATAGTTAAGACACTGTTATAGTGCTTTTTATCACCAATTTCATGGGCTCTCTTAATGGCAGACGGAGAAAGAATAAGAAGGCCTAAACCAGCAGGCAGGCCAAAACATTTCTGAACCGAGGCAAACCAAATGTCTCCCATGATATAAGGTAAATTAATGCCTGCCATCGAGGAAGTACAATCATAGGCAATCAATTTATCTGGAAATGAACCTCTGAGGGCTGCCATGGTTTCAAACCCAATCTGAGTTCCATTTGAGGTTTCGTTTTGGGTAAGGCAAATGATTTCGTCGGCAGCAACTATATCCAGATATTCCGAATGGAGCTCTTGATTAAGGTGTAAAGGAAATTTTCGTGAAGCTGGCCGCAGCGATTTCGCATATTGAAACCACTTGTCTCCAAAAGATCCGGATGAATAGTGGGCCGATTGGTTCCTGGTCAAAGATTGGGCGATTATTTCCCAGGATTCCGTGGCTGAACTGGTGTACAAAATGGTGTAACTTTCCGGTATAGCCAGTTTGAAGTGAAGCAGTTTTAAAGTTTCTTCCGATAGCTTATTAAATGTTTCGGACCTGTGGCTAACACTCAAAATGCCACTTTGAAAGGCATCTGACAAGTATTGTCCTGTTTCTGAATGGACCTGACTGGGCCCGGGAAAAAAAGTGATCATATTATTTTTTGACAGTATGCTGGATTATAAATTCTATGGCATGCTTGTATCCTTCAAGGCCAAGACCTGATATTACTCCTTTGCAAACTGGAGAAAGAAAACTATGTTTTCGAAATTCTTCCCTTGCAAAAATATTTGAAATGTGAACCTCTACTGCCAGAATTTGAACTGAAGAAATGGCATCTGGAATGGCAACAGAGGTGTGGGTAAATCCTCCGGCATTGATTACCAGACCTTGGGCAGAAAATCCCTCTTTCTGTATAAAATCTATGATTTCACCCTCATGGTTGGATTGGAAATAAAGCAGTTCTGCTTCATTAAAATTCAAGGCTAAATCTGCAAAAAAATCTGCAAATCCTTGATTTCCATATATTTCTGTCTGGCGAATTCCCAGCAGATTCAGATTTGGGCCGTTTACAACCAATATTTTCATCTGGAAACAAAAGTAAACCAAAGATTCAAGAAAACTAGGACATCAGGGCAATTGAAGGCGGTTAAACTAGTTTCTCATTCCTATCGGCAAAAGCCTCAAAAACTCCTTTTATGCTTCTGAAACTATTTTTCATAGCCTGTTGAACTTCAGCATGATTCATCCATCGTATTTCTTCAATATTTTCTACATATTGAGGTTCCATATGGCTATCGTCAATGCAGTTCATATTGTACCAGGTCGACTTTTTAAGAATTCGTTTCCCCTCCTGAATATAGGTATGCCAGGTAGTGGTAAGCTTGTCAATAATTTCAGCATCCACTCCACATTCTTCTCCTACTTCCCTGACTGCAGCAATTTTTGACTTTTCGTCCTTTTCGAGCTTGCCTTTTGGAAGGTCCCATTTGCCTAACCTATAAATCAACAAAAACTTATCCTCTTTTTGAACCAACCCACCAGCTGCCCGGATTATCCTGAATTGGCTTTTGATGAATTCTTTTGTTCGGATATAATCCTCCGACCTGCAAATTATAGTATCTAATTTACCTAACTTTTTTAATTCCAGCCAACCGAGAATTGTGGAAATATCATTATTAGAAACATTGTTTATATAAACTGTACCTCTCAGATTTTCAGGTTTTAAGCCTGAAATCGAGGTAATCTCAAGACCAGGAATTCCTTTAACAGGTTCACTTTCCTTGAGTATTTTAATAAATTTATCGTCTATGTAGAGATTCATTTCATAGGCTCATTTTGAAAATTCAAAAGGCAAAGTTTGAAAAAGGAATGGTTTTTTTAACCATAAAACCAGAAAGTAAAGTTCTATTTTTTTTGAAAAGGCTCTATTTCAAAAGAAAAAAGGCCTTTCTTCAATCAAAATCAAGTATTTGAGAAAGAAAGGCCCTTTTAAAAATCTTGTCTGTCCAAGGCCATTGTCATACAGCGTGGACCTCCCAACCCTCGTGAAAGTTCAGAAGATGGGATTACATTCACTTCAACTCCTGCCTCACGAAGGGCCCGGTTTGTATGTCTGTTTCGGTTATAACTAATTACCCTTCTTGGCCCAATGGCAAATACATTGGCACCATCAAACCACTGTTCTCTGCTTGCATAATCCGGATTGCCATCGCCAGTATGAATAATCTCCAGGTAATCGATTTCTTTTTTAAGAACGTCAAGAATACTTTCTTTCAAAACTTCAGTTGAAAGAATGGTATTTCCATTCTCATCAACCCCTTCCTTTCTGTGAACCCTGGTTTCCATAACTGCCTGCATGGCATCGGGATAGGTGACCACAAGATTTTCATCAATGATTGTAAAAACAGTATCCAAATGCATAAAATTCCGCTTTTTAGGAAGCAAAACCTCATACACCCGTTCTACAGTTCCATCTTTCAAAACCTCCTTTGCTACCTCAAGAATTGCTTCAGGGTCAGTTCTTTCGGAATTGCCAATCGCAAGGGCCTTTGATGATAAAACGATAACATCGCCGCCTTCGATATCTGCATAATTTTCAGTCAAAGCTTCTTCAATTGTATCTTTTGGATAAATCAAATTGAAGTTTTCTTTGAATAAAGGATGATTTTCGAAAACCATTCTCATAATGAAGGACTCACGATGCCGGATTTCGTTTTTCATTTGACAGGAAATTACCCCTGTTTGAACCACCGCAGCCGGGTCCCGCATGAAGTAGGAGTTTGGACTTGGTGTTATGACAAAAGCATGCTCTCCTAGTTTATCAAGGGATTTATGATTTAGCTTTCGCTTTAACTCCCTCACCTTTACACCGGCAATCAGGGCATTTGCACATTCAAGGGTAGAAAACCGACCAATGATATCTTCTGCCAGATGCTCCAATCCCTGATGTTTCAGGGCTATTTGAAATGCTTTAATCAACAAATCATCATCAATCAAAGATTCTATCAACAAATCCAACAAACGATAAACTGTTGCGCCTGTCGCCCCTTTGATAAGGCTTCTGAATTCATCGTGCTCTCTTTGCATGATTTCCAGATAAGGCATGTCTTCAAACAAATATTCGGAAATATTATAAGGTGTAAGTCTATCGATTTCACGACCTGGACGGTGCATGAGAACCGCTTTTAATGTTCCGAATTCTGAATTAAGACGAAGTTTCATAAAATGCCTGTTTGGTGAATAAAATGGTGATAATGGGGCAAATATATAGGATTAGAATTTAGAGATAAGGTTATAATCAGGAATTTAATTATACCCCAAAGTAGGATTAACCTTTACAATATCTGCTTTTGGCGTTAAAACCAAATGATAGGCCAAACCTGATTCCGTCATTACTTGGAATTAAATAAAGGTTAACAGGAATATTGAGTTTACCGGATTTGAAGGTTTTACCACCAGCGATTACAAAGCCAGTAGTAAATACAGGCAACCCCCTGCTGTCTAACCGGGATTCAGTAGGGAAACCGCTTTTATTTGGATCATTTCCGAGTTTTACCCATTCCTTATTTTCGTCAAAATATCCATCTGTTTTCTTAACTATAGAAATGGTTGGCCCAAAGGCAAATTCCCATCCGGAAGTGTTGTTTCTAATTCCATTCATCACGGTAAGACTCGGAATAAATAATCCTTGATCCAAGCCTGTAATCATTGGAATAAACTCAAACAAGGCCTGAAAATTTCCTTCGTTCAGGTATTGCTTTTCAATCTGATAACCAAATTGAAACATAACCGGAAATGCCTCATAACCACCGTTGCTTTTTTTGTCTTTCAGGATTTTGGTTATCTCTTTTTCGAAAATGAAAGAAGTAAAACCCATTCTTGGGCCATCGCTTCGAAGGCATAGTTGCTCAGGATTATTGATTGAACTTTCAAAATCGTTCTTTTTTGATAATTTAGTCACAATGGCTTGATCGTTTTTTATTTGATTCAAATCATTGATGGTGAGGTGAATCATAGTTCCAATTTCAGCCGGAATATCAAGAAATTCAGAGGTTTGCGCTTTTTCAAATTGTTTGGATCGCTTGTCATATATTTTAATTGTGATGGATATTTTTTTATCCAGCACCTTAATATTTCCTATGGCTAGTTTATCTGAACTTATTTTCTGGCTAATTTCTTCCAGGCAAAACCTGCTGAGACAATTTTGATAATCCAGTTTATTTTGACTCAAGATATAGTCCATATCAAATCGATCTAAAACCTGGTACCTGTCAATTTTTTCAAATTCTTGTCTCAAAAGATCTGCAAGAGAATATTGAGAAGCTTTGGGATCCGGATGGTCGTTTCTGAAGGCGATGACTGCCAGTGTCGGTTTATCAGAAACCTGAGCCTGAAGAAATAAGCTATTAAAAACGACAATGCAGATTGTAAGAAAAGTAGCCTTGCCAGAAATAGGAGATAATTTTAGAGTTTTCATTTTTTTAGATTTTTTGTTTTTGTTGGGACAAAGGTGAAGACAAAGAATAAGTGAAAATTACGACAATCTAAATGGGAAAAACAAGGTCTCATTATTTTCTGCCAAAAAATTATTTTAAAAATCGAATTTACGCTTATAATTCGCGGTTTTTTACACCCAATTCAGCCATATTTGCATTTTTCCGTAAAAGAAGTATATATCAAACCAAATATATCTTAAAATGAATCTTCCTTATCAGGCCCGTCTGATTGAAATCATAAAACAGCAAGTCCCTCAAAACATTTCCTTACCCCAGGAATTGAGCCAGATTCTCAATATTTCTTCTGATAGTGCCTACCGGAGAATACGTTGTGAAACAGCCTTTTCGTTGGATGAAACCGCCATAGTTTGTAAATATTTTGACGTGCCTCTGGAATCTTTGAATGATATGATTGCCAATATCGTTTCTTTTAAATACCAGCCAGTTGGCCAAAATCTCGAAGATTTCAGGTCGTTCCTCCAACATTTTCTAAGCCAAATCAAAGGGATAAGCCAATTCGAAAACAAAGAGGTTTTCTATGCCGCTGAAGACATTCCTCTTTTTCATTTATATGCTTTCAAAAAATTGAGCGATTTCAAATTCTTTTACTGGAGAAAAACCATTCTCAACCACCACGAACTTCAAAGCCAAAAATTTGAAGGAACAACACATGATGAAGGATTGCTGGACATTGCCCAGAAAGCCAGTCTGGCATATTCGGAGGTTGGATGTACTGAAATCTGGACGGAGGAAACCATAGCCAGTACCATTAAACAAGTTAAATTTTATCATGAAGCGGGTTTGTTTATTGATAGAAAAGACGCTCTCGAAATAATTGAAGATCTAAAACTCCTGATTCAAAATCTTCAGCGTCAATGCGATCTTGGATTAAAAATAAGACCTGGAGGCTCGGTAAGCAATACTCCATTTACCTGTTACGTGAGCGACCTTATGATTGGCAACAATTGTGTTTTGGTAAACACCAACGGACGCAAGAATTCATTTCTTGGATACAACACCTTCAATTTTATGAGTACCGGAAATCTTGCGTTTAACCTTCAAAATGAGTTATGGATGAACAATCTGATTTCTAAAAGCACCCAAATCAGCAGAACAGCAGAAAAGATAAGAAATCAGTTTTTTAAAGGCCTTCAGAGGCAAATCGAAGATTTAAGAATTTTTGTGGAGCAGGAGTAACCCAGCCAGAATTAAAGGAATTTCATTCAATGTTATTGATTGGGAGGGTTTTTGTTCCTTAAAATCCATTTACCTAGGCCAAAAAATGGACTCAAGCTCTATCTTCTGGTTCAAAGCAATTGCTTAAGTTTGCCGCCAATGGGATCGAGAAAGCCAAGAAATAAGGTTAAAGAAAATGTCCGCCTTCTGGATATTGCTGCCGAAGGCAAATGTGTAGCCAAAATAGAAGATAAAGTTTATTTTGTTGAAGGAGGTGTGCCTGGTGATTTGGTTGATATCCTTGTTGAAAAGGATAAAAAGAGCTTTGCTGAGGCCAGGGTTTATCGGTTAAAAGAGGCATCACCAGAACGTGAGCCGGCATTTTGCTCCCATTTTGGGATTTGTGGAGGATGCAAATGGCAAAATCTTAATTATCAAAAACAACTTGAATTTAAAACCAAGCAGGTAAAGGATGCCTTTGAAAGAATAGGAAAAGTAACTGAAGGTCAATGGTTTCCCATTTTGGCTTCTGAAAAAACGACCTACTACAGAAATAAGCTGGAGTATACTTTTTCAGACCAAAGATGGCTCCACGAAACTGATATGAACCCAAAGGAAAAGTTAAATCTGAATGGGCTGGGATTTCATATTCCAAAACGATTTGATAAAATTTTAAACATAGACCATTGCTATCTGCAACCAGACCCTAGCAATGACATAAGGCTGTGGATAAAAACTTATGCAGAAGAAAATGGACTTACATTTTTCAATCTTCGGGAGCAAACCGGATTTTTGAGGAATGTAATGATCAGAAACACCACCGCTGGCGAACTTATGGTTTTAATGATAGTTGCTGAAGATAAGCCAAAAGAAACCAACGATTTAATGGAAAATCTACATATGGCATTTCCACAAATCACATCTCTCCAACTCATCCTAAATCAAAAAAAGAACGATTCCTACTCTGACCTTAAATCCAAAACTTTTTTTGGGAAACCATATGTCATAGAAAATATGGAGGATTTGAAATTCAGAGTTGGGCCAACATCCTTTTATCAAACCAATGCCGGACAAGCCCTTATCCTTTATCAGTTGGTTGATAACCTTGCGAAAGTCAACCAGGAAAGTCTTGTTTATGATCTTTATTCCGGAACTGGAACGATTTCCCAATTTCTTGCCCGAAAAGCAAAGAAGGTTGTAGGAATTGAATATGTAGATGCCGCAGTGAACGATGCCAAAGAAAATGCAAAACTAAATAACCTGTCTAATACTCAGTTTTTTGCAGGCGATATGGCAAAAGTTTTGAATCGCCAATTTGTATCAACCAATGGAACGCCTGATATTTTGATTACTGACCCGCCCCGGGCTGGAATGCATCCGGAAGTGGTTCAGGCTATTTTGGAAATGTCTCCCCAAAAGATTGTGTATGTGAGTTGTAATCCGGCAACCCAGGCAAGAGATTTGGCCTTGATGAAAGAACAATATGAAATCAAGGAAATCCATCCTGTAGACATGTTTCCTCATACACACCACGTTGAAAATGTGGTTCTTATGGAAAAAAGATAGGTAGTTTGCTTTCAGGAATTACTCCAAATAAAACCTATTGTTATTCTTAAATTGAAACAAAAGGGCAATCAAAAAATCCTGATGTTGACTATAATTATTTTTTCCTGCCCCAATCAATTCCATCTTTGCAATTCTAATTCTTTTTTCAATTGAGCAAAAAAATCGATTTGGCCTGGGCCAAGCAGTTTGGAAATCTTGAGTTGCTGGCAAGGCAAATGGTAGAAGGTTTTATTACGGGTTTGCATAGGTCGCCATACCACGGTTTTTCTGTTGAGTTTGCTGAGCATGTATTGTATAATCCCGGAGAGAGTACAAGGCATATTGATTGGAAGGCATTTGCAAAATCAGACCGACTTTACACAAAACGATACGAGGAGGAAACGAACCTGCGCTGCCAGATTCTGTTGGACGTTTCCCCTTCTATGTTTTTGCCAAAGCCAAATCAGGAAAAATTGACATTCAGCGTTTTGGGCGCTGCAGCCATTATGTATATGCTCACCAAGCAGCGGGATGCAGTCGGATTAACCACGTTTGCAGATAAAATATTAACCCAGAGCCAAACCAAATCCGTTTCCAGCCATATTCACAAGCTTCTTTTGCAGCTGGAGCAGGTAATGCAAAACCCACCTGAGGCCACAGAATCGTCCTTGCCAAATGTAATTGACCTCATTGCTGAATCCATTCACCGAAGATCGCTGGTTGTGATTTTTAGTGATTTGTTTATGGATACAGAAATTGAAACTCTTTTCAATTCCATGGCTCATTTACGCCACAACCAGCATGAAGTTCTTCTTTTTCATGTGATGGACCATCGGCAGGAGGTTGATTTTGAATTCAAAAACAAGCCTTATCTTTTTATTGATGCTGAAACCAAAACCCAGGTAAAACTTTATCCTGAAGAGATAAAAGAACAATACCAGGAAAAAATGAAGCACCGCAATCAGGCGATAAAGTTGAGATGCGGACAAATGAAGATAGACTATGTGGAAGCGAATACCCAGCTCAGCTTTGACCAGATTTTATTGAGTTTTATGACCAAAAGGGCAAAAATGGTTTAACCCGCTCTTACTTTTTATGAAAATCCTGACCTATAATGTGAATGGCATTCGTGCCGCAGCCAAAAAAGGACTGGCAGAATTTCTTGCTCAAAATCAGGCTGATGTAGTGTGTTTTCAAGAGACCAAAGCCGGGCAAAAAGATTTGGATTTTGGGCCGTTTGCCGATTTGGGTTTTGAATCTTATTGGTTTTCTGCTGAGAAGAAGGGTTATAGTGGTGTTGCTATTTTTACAAAAAGAAAGCCGATCGAAGTGGTTATTGGTTCTGGCCATTCTTCTTTCGATTTTGAGGGTCGCCATATTCTTCTTGATTTTGGAGATGTAGCTGTCCAAAGTTTGTACGCACCTTCGGGCACTTCAGGAGATGTTCGCCAAACCATCAAATACGAATGGATGGAATTTTTCTTTCAGTACCAAAAAGACTTGCAGGCGAAATACCCCAAAATAGTTTTTTGTGGTGATTACAATATTTGCAACCACCCAATTGATATTCATAACCCCAAAGGAAATATTAAAAATTCCGGTTTTTTGCCTGAAGAACAAGCATGGATGACCAGGTTAATTTCAGAGGGACCATTGACAGATACTTTCCGACATTTTTATCCAAATGCTCCACATCACTATACCTGGTGGAGTCAGCGTTTTCCATCTGTCAGAGAAAAAAATCTGGGTTGGCGAATCGATTACATGTTGAGTTCTCATGCTTTGTTGCCTAACCTGAAATCAGCCAAAATCCTCCCCGATGCAAAGCACAGCGACCATTGTCCAATGGAATTGATTTTGGATTTTAGTTAAATTATTCCTTATTTGTTGAATATAAAAAATTGATTACAAATAAGTTAAGTGCTTTTTTACAAATTACTCAATTGAATTAGTAAAATTACTCATTCAATTGAGTAATTTTACTACCTTTGCTGAGTAAATTGAAATGCGTATGGCATCCATCGAACGAAGGATATATTCAAAAATCAAGAATCAACTTCTGGCGAAAGAAAAACTGATTCAGGTTTTGGTTGGACCAAGGCAAATTGGAAAGACAACCATGGTTCAGCAGATATTAGCGGAATGGCCAGGTCCAAAAATTTTTGTAACAGCAGATGCGGTTGCCAGCACCGATGTGCAATGGCTTGAACAACAATGGAATACAGCACGATCAGAAATTTCAAAAACCGAAAATCAGCAGTTTCTCTTGGTAATCGATGAAATTCAAAAGATTGGCAACTGGAGCGAAATGGTTAAAAAACTTTGGGATGAAGATGTGATCCGGAATTTACCATTGAAAGTAATTCTGTTGGGTTCTTCACGCTTGCTCATCCAGCAAGGTTTAACAGAATCTCTGGCAGGCAGATTTGAAAGGACATATCTCGGACATTGGTCCTACCCGGAAATGCAGGAGGCTTTTGGCGTAACCCTGGAGCAATTTATTTGGTTTGGGGGTTATCCTGGCGCAGCTCAATTAATGGAAAATGAAGAACGCTGGCGGAGGTATATGAACGATTCTCTTTTGGAAACAAGTATTTCAAAAGATGTTCTTATGCTCACTCAAATTTCAAAACCCGCTTTGATGCGAAGACTATTTGAATTGGGCTCCCGCTATTCAGGGCAAATTTTGTCATTCACTAAAATACTTGGGCAATTGGCAGATGCTGGAAATACGGTAACTCTCTCCCGCTATCTGGAAATGTTGGATACAGCTGGCTTGCTTGGCGGAATTGAAAAATTCTCTCCCGATATGGCCAGACAACGGGCCAGCAGTCCTAAGTTTCAAGTGCATAACAATGCCATGCTTTCCGTGCTCAGTCCATTGACCTTTGAGGAATGCAGGACGAACCCAAAAGAATGGGGCCGGTGGGTGGAGTCAGCAGTTGGAGTTCATTTGCTGAATCAGTCTTTGGAGCAAGATTTCAAGCTTTATTATTGGCGTGAACGCAATGAAGAAGTAGATTTTGTAATGGAACACCGGGGAAAAATTGTTGCCATTGAGGTGAAATCGGGTGCAGAAAAGGCGATGCCTGGGCTAAAAAAATTCAAAGACAAATACCCTTCAACCAAATTATATGCCACTGGCTCATCCGGAATTCCTTTGGAAACTTTCCTGAATTTGAATCCAATGGAGCTGTTTTAAAAGAAAGATGAGGAAACCCCTACGCTTCAGGCTCAAATTTTTACGGTTCAGATTTGGAAAGACTTGCTTAGCTTGTTTTCGTTTTTCAGGCCAAAATGAGAAACATTCCTTTGCTTCATCAAATCTTAAAATGATGTTTATGAAAAATATATTTTCTATCGCCGTCCATACAATTTTATTACTCACACTTTCAACTTCCATTTTTGGTCAGGGTTCGCAAACTGTGCGGGGCCGGATTATAGACGAAGCCAGCAAATCACCGGTTATTGGTGCAACTGTCGTTTTAGTCAGGTCGGAATCACCCATTTTAGGAAGTTCAGCGGATGTGGATGGCAATTTTAAAATCTCTGGTGTTCCATTAGGTCGCCAGACTTTTCAGGTAAAAGCAATGGGCTACGAAGCCAGAATTTTGGCCAATGTGGTAATCACGGCTGGAAAAGAAGTAGTTTTAGATATAGTCCTTACCGAAGCAGTTGTCCAATCGGCCGAGGTTGAAATTACAGCCAAACGTTCTGAAAACAAATTGGTTACCAACAATGAAATGGCCCTTATTTCCGGGCGTTCTTTCAATGTGGATGATACAAAACGATATGCCGGAGCTTTGGGCGACCCAGCGAGAATGGCCGCCAACTTTGCAGGTGTAATCGCAGGCAACGACAGCCGGAACGACATAGTGGTACGGGGCAATTCTCCAGGAGGAATGCTTTGGCAATTGGAAGGACTGAACATTCCAAATCCCAACCACTTTGGCGCTCTTACAAGTACGGGAGGACCTGTTAGTATATTGAACAACAACAATATAGCGAAATCGGATTTCCTTACTTCAGCTTTTCCAGCCCAATATGGAAATGGACTTGCTGGTGTATTTGACCTGAAACTTAGAAATGGAAACAATGAAAAAAGAGAATATTTAGGTCAGGTTGGTTTCAATGGTTTTGAACTTGGAGCTGAAGGCCCATTTTCGAAAACAGACCCTAAAAAAGGCTCATTTTTAGTCAATTACCGATATTCAACACTTGGTATTTTTCAAAAACTTGGGATCCAGTTTGGAACTGGAAACGCAGTGCCAAACTATCAGGACATCAATTTTAAAATCAATTTGCCTTTAAGTTCAAAAGTGACTCTTTCTGCTTTTGGAATGGGTGGATTAAGTGACATCAACTTTGACGGAAATAAGGAAGATACAACAGGAAAAAATTTATATGGAAACGAAAATGAGAATACCAGGGTAGATTATGCAACTGGAATTGGAGGGGTTTCTTTGGATATTCAAACTAGTGCAAAGTCAAATTTGAAACTTACAGCAGGTGTTTCCTCAACCCGGGAAAATTTTGAGGGCGATTCTATTAGTACCGAAACCAGAAAAACATTTTTAAGGGGACAAGGCACATTTAAGACTCAAAAATTCAGTTTTAATGGGCAATATGTTTATAAAATAAATTCCAGAAACAGCTTAAACGCAGGGTTTTACAATGATTATTATGCATTTAATTTATTCAACAAAGACGTGTTCAGAGGCGTTCAGGATGTTATCAATGTTAATAAGGATGGTAGTTGGTATTTAGGTCAGGCGTATGTGCAATGGAAGCACCGATTTAGCAACCGATTTAGCATCACACCCGGATTGCATACACAATATACCACTCAGGGTGAGGCATTTGCGATTGAACCAAGAATTGGAGCCCGCTATAATATTTCTGAAACCCAATCCATAAATATTGGATATGGATTGCACAACCAAATGCAGTCTGCTTATACCTATGCGGTACAAACTCAAACTGCAAATGGAACAGTTTTAACCAACAAAGACCTGGGTTTTACCAGAAGCCAGCATTTAGTTTTGGGTACTGAACGACTGCTTACCAACAATACAACTTTAAAGGCTGAGGCGTATTATCAATTTATTGACAAAGCACCAATCACTATGGACTCCAGACCGGGTTCGTACTCCGCATTAAACTCAGGAAACAGTTTTGCTCCAGACAACCAAGACTCACTGGTTAACAAAGGCTTAGGAGAAAATTATGGCATCGAACTTACCCTGGAAAGAACTTTCACCAAAGGATTTTATTACCTTTTGACAGCTTCCATTTTTGACAGCAAATACAGAGGTTCGGACAAGGTTTGGAGAAATACTGCCTTCAATACGGGTTATGTCTTTAATGCTCTGGTTGGAAAAGAATGGAAAATAGGAACAAGTGGACAGCATATTCTGGCTTTGAATATTAAATTTTCAACCATTGGTGGCCGCTATTTGACACCTCTCAAATTTGAAGATTCCAAACAAGCCGAAAGAGCCATTTTTGATGAAAGCAAAGCCTTCTCTCAACGACAAACCGAATATTTAAGGGCTGATGTAAAACTGGCTTACAGAAGAGAATATGCCAAAAGTACTTTGGAGTTCGCTGTTGATTTACAAAACGTTAGCAATAACCAAAACGTGTTTAACCAACAATACAACCGAAGGACCAACAGTATTGTAACGCAATATCAGCAAGGATTCTTTCCGGTTCCTTTTGTGAGATATACGTTTTAATTTTGTAGTCTATTAAAATTTTAACCCAATGTCGGAAGTGGCTGAAATAATTAAACCAGTGGCTATTGAGTCTAAACCATTCAAGGTCAATGACGGACTCTCCAGATTGATTGGCATTCCTATTATTTCCCTCATTATGCATCTGGTTTTTCATACACCGGAAAACGAAAGTTTGCAATTGACCCATCTGCAGGGAATTTTTATGTCATCCCTTTTTACCATTACCTATTGGGAAGGCAATCGATTGATTTGGTGCTGGTTGCAAAATCGGCTTTCCCATTATTCCCAAACGAGAAAAAGGATTTTCTATTTGGTGTTAAGTGTCCTCACGTATGGTGTTTTTGCAACGGTTGTTATTCAATACATTGGATTTTTTATCATCGGAACAGGCTGTACTTTTCCTCATATGGTCAGAGGTTATTTTATTGGTCTCATTCCAACCACTTTGGTTTTGATGATTTATGAAGCAGTTTATTTTTTCCATTCCTGGAAAAACCAGGTTCTTGAATCTGAAGCTATTATGAGAACTCAAGTGACTTCTCAATTGGATGCATTGAAAAATCAACTGGACCCACATTTCCTTTTTAACAGCCTCAACACCCTATCTTCTCTCATCGATGAAAACGAACCTGCCCAGCAGTATTTATTCAGATTATCAGACGTTTATCGTTATGTTTTGGTTAGTAAAGACAGAAATACAGTAACGCTAAGGGAAGAAATGGAGTTTGTGCATGCTTTTCTTTATTTGGCTAAAGTGCGGTTTACCACGGGTTTGACCATTGAAAAAGACATTCCGGATTCAGCTTTAGAGCAATTGGTTGCCCCGCTCTCAGTTCAACTTTTGGTAGAAAATGCCTTGAAGCACAATGCGATAACAAGGGAAAATCCATTGACTGTCTCTATTCAGGTTGAAAATGGTTTTCTTTGGGTAAAAAACGAAGTCAAACCAAAGGTGCATTTTGAATCTGGAACAAAGGTTGGTTTGAACAATATTCTTGAAAGATATCGTTTGCTTACTTCAATTCCTGTACAAATTTTAAAGGGTTCTAAAAACTTTGAAGTTGGCCTGCCTTTGATGTTAGGGTAAAAGTAATTTGAATAATTTCTCATCCAATAAGAACATTATGTACATTTTCAAACCAATTATATCCATAGAACCAGATAAACGAGGCGGTCAACCGGGCATCAGAGAAATGCGAATTACAGCAGCAGATATTTTGGGTTGGCTTGCCAGTGGAATGGAAATTCGTGAGATTGTAGAGAATTTTACAGAATTAACAAAAGAAGAAATTTTGGTAGCCCTGGAGTTTTCAGCCAACCGCCAAAACAGAGAAGTTACTGCGGGATGAAAACTTTACAAAATTTTACTAAAACAAAACTCGTCATCATAGAAGATGAACCCTTGGCTGCCGATCGGCTCCAAAAGCAATTAGAAAAACTGGCTATTGAAACTGAAGTTTTGGTTGTGCTGGAATCTGTAAGCCAGGCAACAAAATGGTTTAAGCAGAATCCAGCACCTGACCTTGTGCTTTCAGACATACAGCTTGGCGATGGAATTTCTTTTCAAATATTTGAAAAACAGCTTGTTACTTGTCCAATCATTTTTACTACCTCATACGACGAATTTGCCATCCGTGCATTTAAAGTTCAAAGCATTGACTATCTATTAAAGCCAGTCAAGCAGGAAGAACTGGAAAGAGCGTTTCATAAATTTCAGGCACAACAAAAAGTTGCCTTAGCGCCTTGGGAAGAATTTCAGCAAAAAATTGGTTTGATTATGAACCAGATAGAACCAACCAAAGGCCAATACAGAGAGCGTTTCGTGGTTAAACAAGCCGATCAGTTGATTCCGGTATCCACAAATGAAATCGCTTACTTTTTCACCAGAAATGATTGGGTTTGCCTGAGCACACATGCCGGCAAGCAACACATCATCGATTTTAAGTTGGAAGAACTTGGAGAAATGGTGGATCCCAAACTGTTTTTCAGGCTTAACCGCCAATTTCTGGCTGCGGCCTCGTCCATTCAAAAAGCGCATAACCACCTGAATGGCAAGCTAAAACTAGAACTTCACCCAGCTCCGGAAGATGAGGTTTTTGTGAGTCGCGAAAAGGCGCAAGGCTTTAAAAGTTGGTGGGAAGGATAGACAAGGAAAAAGTAGAAAGGAAAAAGTCAAAAGTTAAATGGGATAGAACCTGATTGCTATTTCATTTTTTCTGCAATTGAATCTAAGTCGGTTTGCCAGCGTATTTCATTGCCCGATGTACGATTTCAGCTTCAATAAATTCATCACCAAAGGCCTCAAAACCAAGCTTTTGATAGAATGGAAGTGCGTGAACCTGAGCGTGCAGATAAATAGGCTTTCCGTTTGAAATGGGTAAAACTTCTGCCAGAACTGCTTTTACCAAAGCCGAACCGACTCCATATTTTCTAACAGATTCCAAAACAGCAAACCGCTCCAGTTTATACCCTTTTTCTGTTTTTCGCCACCTTGCCGTGCCAGCAGGAGTTCCGTCTGTAAAGGCAAGAAAGTGAGGGCATTCTGGCTCAAATTCGTCATATTCTTCGGCTTCATCGACTTTCTGCTCAATCACAAATACCGTATAGCGAATCTCCTTTATAAGAGGCCAAAGGGTATCTTCAAACGCTGATTTTTTTACTTCGATATTCATTGATTTAAGCTGTTTTCTGCAATTGCCTGATTATTAAATAACCATTAACTAAAATAATTCCAATAGAAAATAAAGCACCAACCAAAATGGAGGTATAAGGAATATTTTGGGCATCGGAAGCAATGCCCTGTCCTTGAAGCATATGTTGAACAAATGCATTGGTTTTCATCAAAATAAAAGTGCAAAGGCAGAACAAAACGAAAAGGAATGCAGAAAAATATGATAATAAATTTCCACCGATTACGGTGTGCCTGTAGCCAAGTTCTATCATTAGTTTGATGTCTGCAGAGGCTTCTGCCAGAATCAATTTAAAATTCATACTAAACATTATGAATGCCAAAACGACAAAAATCACCCCAAGCAATGCGGCAACCTTCATTACAGTATTTAGAATAGTTCCTGTTTTACCCAATTGCATTTTTTCCTGATCAGTAGTCATTCGATTTTTCTTCAAAAATTCGGAAATTGATGGGTCCGAAATTGACTCAACCTGGATAATAACTCTGGATGGATCAAAATTGGATTTACTTGCAATCGTTCGATTTGCCCAGCGCATAAAACTCTGTGGAACAAGAACTGAGGAAATTCTTTCTGTAAATCCTATTATCTCACCTTCAAAAACCTGTTCACCACCAGGGCCTGAAATGACAACATCGAAAGAAACCATTTTCAATGCCTCTCTTGACACCTGTGGTAGGTTTTGGCTCAAAGCAAATCCAAAATTATAGACATTAAGAAAATCTTGAGAAACAATTATGGGTAGCTTTTTCTGCCCTTCCCTCCATTTAAAATCGGCAATATCTTCATCAATAAAATAATTTGATACAGATTCAAAAAACACCATCGTGTAAAACTTAATCAATTGCCTTGCCCGAATAGAAGCCTGGAATTGATTGGATTCGATCAAACCTACTTTCTTTGAAAAAGGTGCTTTTTCGAGACCAGAAACCTCTTGTTTATTAAAAGAAGAAGAACCCAACCCCAATGTATTTACAATAGATATTTTCTTGTTTACAATGATATACTGACCCTTTTCCTTTTGTTGTTTGACCAGTCTTTCAATGCTTAGGTAGGCTTCCAATGCGGTAAGCATGATTACCAATCCTATGGCATAGGCAAACCCTGCAAGCAAAAACTGCCATTTGCTTCTTCTTAGCCATAAGATTCTGGTTAATAAAAAAATCAATGCTTTTTTAGTTGAATTTGGATTTCAAAACTGAAAAGAATTTTTCATTTTCTTTTCAAAGAGTTAAAAATGAATCGCGAATTCAATCATAATCTATGCCTCAGTTTCAAATTGCATTTTTACCAATCTGGAATAAAGTCCGTTTTCTTCATCTAAAAGGTCCAAATGACTTCCTTCTTCAGTAATTACTCCTTTCTGAATCACAAAGATTCTATCTGCTTTTCTTACAGTAGCCAATCTGTGGGCAATGATAATTGTAGTCCGGTTTTCCATTAATTTATCCAAAGCATCCTGTACCAAACGTTCTGATTCCGAGTCTAATGATGAGGTTGCTTCATCTAAAACCAAAATAGCCGGGTCCTTTAAAATTGCCCTTGCTATTGCTATTCTTTGCCTTTGTCCACCTGACAGTTTAATGCCTCTTTCACCAACCCTGGTTTCCAGCCCTTCAGGGAATGAAGAGATAAACTCCCAGGCATTTGCCTTTTGAGCTGCTTCCTCGATTTCGGCACGGGTTGCTTCTGGTTTTCCATACCGGATATTCTCCTCTATGCTACCTCCAAACAAAAGTACTTCCTGTGGAACTATACCTATATTATGCCTGAGGTGTTGAATGTCAATATTTTCGATTGATTTTCCATCCAACCTGATACCGCCTTCTTTTATCTGGTAATACCTCATCAACAATTGAACAATCGTAGATTTTCCAGCCCCACTCTGGCCAACCAATGCAATCTTTTGTCCTGGCTTTATGGTAAGATTTAATCCTTGTAAGACCTCAACTTCTGGCCGGGAAGGATAAGCAAATCGAACATTATCAAACTCAATAAACCCAACAACCGGATCTTTTGAAAGGGCCGGATTTTTTAACTGAGCCTCTAATTCGTCTTCTGTTTCAATGATTTCGATAATCCTTTCAGAGGCTCCAATTGTTTTCTGAATTTGTCCATATAAATCGCCAAGCCCTCCGGCGGCCGCTGCAATAAAAGTGGTATAAAGGATGAAGGAAACAAGTTTTCCTATGGTCAGTTCATTCGCTTCAACAAGGCCCAGGCCATACCAAAGTACCAAAACGATTCCCCCAAAAACTGAAAGGATAACAAATGAAATGAACATTCCTCTATATCGGGCAGCTTTTAAAGAGTTGCCCACTACATGTTGCAATACTGTATAGTAGCGACTTACTTCATAGCTCTCATTTGTAAAGGCTTTCACTGAGTGGATAGATTGAAGACTTTCTTCGGCTACTGTATTGGCACCTGCCAGGTCATCGGTCACTTTTTTTGATAGCTTCCGGATGAATTTTCCAAAAACTACACCTCCGGTAACAATAAATGGAAAGGCCGAAAGCATGACCAATGACAACTTTGCCGAAACCCAAAAAATGATGCAGATTCCTAGAACTACGGTAGTTATCTGTCTAACAAACTCTGCAAGAGTGAATGACAAAATATCCTGAAGTTGTGTAACATCCGAGGTCAATCGACTTGTTAATTCACCAACCCTTCTCTGTTCAATAAAAGGAATAGGAAGAGCCATCATTTTGCTGTACAATTTTATCCGAATGTCCCGCATGGCCTTTTCACTAACTCTGGTGAAAAGCTCAACCCTTAAATAGCTAAAGGTCGCTTGAAATATTAGTACACCAAACATTCCTAAAGCAATCTCGTTACGACTCCAGTTTTTAAAAACATTTTGCACAGAATCAACCAGTTGACCTGCGATAAAAGGAAACGTCATTGACGTTAGGCCAGATAAAATCAGAAAAATAAAACCCGTAATAAACGTTCCTTTATAAGGCAAGATGAAGCCAAGAATTTTCCTTACATTTTTTGCTGAAACCTTGGAAATAGGTTTTTTGTCTTTTTCTTCTACTTCGTTAAATCTGCTTCTTGCCATGTATCAGGATGAAATTTCTGGTTTAAATTTGTAAACAACAAGGATTGAGCCAAAAACAATAGATTGTCGCTCGTTCCCTGAAATATCGTCTAATTGCCTTTCTATTGACCTTTTCTAATTGGGATCGCAAAGATTTGGGCATAAAAAAAGTCCTGATTTTAACAGGACTTTTCAGACGCAATTTTTTTGTATTAAGCAGCTAGGTGATTAACCAACTTAGCCAACCTTGATTTGTGATTGGCCGCCTTATTTCTATGAATAATGTTTCTTTTTGCTAGTTTATCAAACAAAGAAGAAACTTTTTTCAATAGCTCTACAGCCTCAGCCTTGGTATGAGTTTTTCGAAGTTTCTTTTCAAAAGTCCGGGCAGTAGTTAGCTGATACTTATTTCGTATTCTTTTAACCTTATCGGCTCGGATTTTTTTAAGTGCGGACCTATGATTTGCCATTGATATTGTTTACTTTATAAAATCTGCAGAGAGAGAGGGATTCGAACCCCCGGACCTTTAACAGTCAACGGTTTTCAAGACCGCCGCAATCGACCACTCTGCCATCTCTCTTTTATTCGGGGTGCAAAAGTAAGCTATCATTTTTCTTCTGCCAAATGTTATTTAACAGTTTTATCAAAAAAAACTTCAATCGCCTCTTTAATATAAGCAGGAAATGAAATAACTCGCTTATTTTCAGCCAAAATAAAAACCAAAACCGTGTAGCCAAGGTGAATTAAAATTCCCTCTTCATTTGTGATTTCATAGTCAAACCGGATTCTTGTTCCGGGAATTTCCTTAATCATAACCCTGATGCTAAGTAAATTGTCATACAATGCCGGCTTGATATACTTGGAATAGTTTTCCAAAACCGGCATCATTATTCCCTTTTCTTCCAGTGCTTTGTACGAAATCCCCAGGCTCCTAAGTGCTTCAACCCTACCAATTTCAAAATATCTTGCATAGTTTCCATAATATACAAAACCCATTTGGTCGGTGTCGGCATATCTTACCCTTATCTGGGTCGTGAAATCAAACATAGTCTATTTTAAATTTCCAACTGGTTTTCGCCTCTCATCCTCCTTTTCATAGGCTTGAATAATCTCTTTCACCAACCTATGCCGAACCACATCAGAAGAATCCAGGTGAATAAAAGCAATGCCTTTGATGTTCTTTAATACATGGTAGGCCTCAGTCAATCCGGATTGTTGATTTCTGGGAAGGTCTATCTGGGTCATATCGCCGGTCACAATAACTTTTGATTCCGGGCCCATCCGGGTTAAAAACATTTTGATTTGGCTCGGCGTAGTATTTTGAGCTTCATCCAACAAAACAAAAGCATTGTTCAGTGTCCGGCCTCTCATGTAAGCCAATGGCGCAATTTCTATAATCCGGTTTTCCTGATAAAACTTCATTTTCTCGGGTGGAAGCATATCATCTAAAGCATCATAAATTGGCCTCAGATAAGGATCGATTTTTTCTTTGAGGTCCCCTGGAAGAAATCCAAGGTTTTCACCCGCTTCTACGGCAGGCCGTGTGATGATTATTTTCTTAACTTCTTTGTTTTTTAAAGCCCGGACCGCAATTGCTACCGCAGTATAGGTCTTCCCTGTCCCAGCCGGGCCAGTGGCAAAAACCATATCGTGCTTTTGCGAGGCCTCAACCATTCTTCGTTGATTAGGGGTCCTGGCTTTTACAGGAAACCCTTTGGCAGAATAAACGATGACATCTTCCTGGCCTTCAACCTCGGTGGCCAACTGATCTTGTTTGATTAGTGACTTAATCTTTTCTTCGGAGATCTTTCCATATTGGTTGTAATACTCCAACAGACTTGTCAAAATATCTGAAATTTTAATTATCTCAGCACCAGTTCCTCTGATACGGATTTCATTTCCTCTGCTTATGATTTTACTTTCAGGAAATGCCTGTGAAATTTCCTTAAGATTCTTGTTTTCGACTCCCAAAAAATCAACAAGTGAAACATTTTCAAGAGTTATTGTCTTTTCTACCAATAAGATATATGATTTTAAATTCTATCCTTTTCTTTTTCAACTGTAAAAGTAAAGATTAGAATATTACCAAGAGGTAAATTGTTATTTCTTTTAATTGACCAAATTTGCAAGCCAATTCATTTTTAAATTTCATGGACAAAAGAATAGTTTTAATAACAGGAGCCACTTCTGGAATCGGCCTTGAAACCGCAAGAATTCTCCATTCAAATGGGTATTTCATCATTGCGACCGGTCGCAGGGAGGAAAAGCTTAAGGCATTACAAACTGAATTTAATAATGAAAGAATTTACACCCTTTGCTTTGATGTGAGAAAGAGAGCGGAAATCCGGTCCAATATTGATGGATTGCCTGAAGATTGGAAAAAGATTGATGTGCTGGTCAATAATGCCGGAAATGCGCATGGTATGGACCTGTTCCAGGATGGAAAATGGGAAGATTGGGAGGCAATGATTGACATCAATATTAAAGGACTTGTAGCCGTTACGGAGGCCGTTTTGCCTGGAATGCTGAATAATAAATCCGGGCATATAATTAATGTGAGCAGCATTGCAGGACAACAAGCCTATCCCAAAGGATCCTTGTATTGTGCTTCCAAGTCAGCAGTTTCAATGATTACGGAATGCCTGAGGATCGACCTGAATCAGGAGGGAATAAAAGTAAGTGAAATTAAGCCGGGAATGGTGGAGACTGAATTTTCGTTGGTCAGGTTTAAAGGTGATGCAGAAAGAGCCAAACAAGTGTATAAAGGTGTGGAACCATTAACAGGAAAGGATGTTGCCGAGGTAATCGTTTATATGATTCAAGCGCCAAAACATGTAAACATTGCTGAAGTTCTCCTGATGCCACTTGCGCAGGCTTCAGCTACTGTTTTTAATAGAAAATCATAGTAAACCGTTTTCATTCAATCATTTATATTCCGTTTAAAAAATTAAATCTATTTTCCTTCAATGCAAATTTCGAATATAATTTCCTTCCTGGACGGCTGGGCAAACCCATCTTTAGCGGAGGATTATGACAATGTTGGTTTATTGGTTGGTAGAAAAGAAAGGGACGTTTCAAGGATTTTGGTTTCGCTTGATACCACAGAAGATGTGGTGGAGGAAGCAAAAAAATCAGGCTGTGAATTAATTGTGAGCCATCATCCAATACTTTTCAAAGGGTTAAAGCGGCTTAATGGCCAAAATTATGTGGCAAGAACGATTGAAAATGCCTTGATAAACCAAATCGGAATTTTTGGATTACACACCAATCTTGACTCCATTCAAACAGGTGTAAATGCAAAAATGGCCAGCAGATTGGCTCTTGAAGATATTCGAATCTTGAAACCAACCGAGGGAAAACTAGTTCAACTTTACTTTTATGTTCCTTTTGAATACAAGGAAAAGGTGGTAGAGGCAGTTCATAAGGCTGGAGCGGGTGAAATAGGAAATTATAACCAATGCAGCTTTTCCACAGAGGGAAAAGGCCGCTTTTTACCTAACCATAAAGCCAATCCAAGCATTGGAAAAAATGGCATACTGGAAGAATTATCAGAATGGAAAATAGAAGTAATATTGCCTAAGTTTTTAAAAAACAAGGTATTAACTGCATTAATCGAGTCACATCCTTACGAAGAGGTTTCTTACGGTTTTGTAGAATTGGATAATGAATGGCAGGAGGTAGGTTCGGGAATGGTAGGCAATCTGGCAAAGCCCATTCCCAAACAGGAATTTATGGATTTGGTAAAAAAGCAGTTTGACCTCACAACCTTTAAGTACACACAGTCTTCAAAAGAAATGGTAGAGAAGGTTGCCCTTTGTGGCGGCTCAGGGTACTTTCTTCTCAACAATGCCAAACAAGCCGATGCCGACGTTTTCATTACTTCAGACATCAAATACCATGAATTTTTTGATGCTGAGGGAAAAATCACCTTGATGGATATTGGCCACTACGAGTCTGAACAATTTACTTCTGAATTAATAATGGAGAAATTATCAAATGAATTTCCTAATATTGCGGTCCTTTTGTCGAAAACAAAGACAAATCCAGTTTTCTACGCTTAAAAAATGTCAACAGAAAGTACCGTTTCTCAGAAACTAGATGCCTTAATGGCTCTTCAAAAGATTGATTCTCAAATAGATGAGTTACTAAAAATCAGAGGTGACCTTCCAGAAGAGGTTAGGGACCTTGAAGATGAACTTGCAGGTTATGAAACCCGGATAGGGAAATTCAAAGCTGAAATAGAAGAATTAAACCAGGAAGTTGTTAAAGGCAAAGCTGGAATGAAGGATTCTGAAAAGCTTATCAAGAAATATCAGGAGCAGCAAAACAATGTCAGAAACAACCGGGAATTTGAAGCAATTTCTAAAGAGATTGAGTCTCAAGAACTTGACATTCAACTTTTTGAAAAGAAAAACAGAGAAACTCTGTTTCGAGTAGAAAAGAAAAATATTGAAATTTCCGATATTGAAAGCAGAATGCTTGGTAGAAAAGGAGATTTGGAAGCCAAAAAAGCTGAATTGGATTCAATTGTATCTGAAAGTACTGAAGAAGAGAAAAAGCTAAGGGTGGGAAGAGAAACTGCTGAAGCAAAAATTGAGGAAAGACTCATGTATAGCTACAACCGAATCAGACAAAACTCAATCAATGGCCTGGCTGTGGTAAAAGTTCGAAGAGGTGCTTGTGGTGGGTGTTTCAACCAGGTTCCACCTCAGAGGCAAGCTGATATCAGGGAAAAAAAGAAAATTATAGTTTGTGAACATTGCGGAAGGGTCCTTGCTGACGTCGAAGTTATTGAGGAGTTAGTTGCTCCAACCAAGACAAAAGCCTGATTCTTAAGTTAAGATATACAAAATAGCCCGGTTTTACTCCGGGCTATTTTATTTTTGGGACACTTTAAACCAGAAATTTCCATTGGGAAAACCATGTGATAGAGAATTTTCTGTTTGTCGAACTCAAAAAGGAAATCAAGCCAGAAGATGAGTCAAGGTTTAGCACCTAAAAATTTCCTATCAAAAATTTTGAAAGCGAAGCCAGAAATAAAACTGTTTTTGCTTTTTAAGAATTGCTAAAACTGAGTTCAAGCATTAAGGGAACCGAAGTATTGCACAATACTTTTTTTCAAAAAACAAACCCTGCCCTAATAGCCAAAAATATTTTTTAAAATCTTGAATATCAACATAAAAAAATTTAAAAGGAAATTATTGTAAATTGAAATTTTGACGATATATCACTAAATGTACTGATCATTAATCCATCTCCAAAGGTAGATAAACCTAAAAAAACGAATATCGATACCATAAATTTTTCTTTAATACTCCCTAGGCGTAAACTATAGCATAGTCATCAAATGAAGAAATAGCAAAGAAATATCTACTTCATAAATAATTTTTATTTTCTTGCCAAAAAATAAATAATTTATGAACATCAAAGTCTTTATTTTATCAGCGCTGCTTGCAGCTACAATTTTTGGTCAAAACGCATATTCCGGTGTAGCGGATGAACACGGAAAAAAAGGTGTAATAACCGGGGCGCCCCTGGGTTTACTTTCAAAATTCAGAGTGAAAGGAGAGTTCGCTTTGGCAAAGTGGTTTTCAACTGGTGCTCAACTATCTTATTATTATGGTATTTATCCTGGTTTTCAGTTAGCTCCTTTTGCACGTTTTTATTTAGGAAGTGTAGCACCAGAGGGTTTTTATCTGCAGCCATTTTTTGGTTACTATAACCATAAATCACCAGCTCTAGACTATACAGATATAGATGGAAATCCTGTTACAGATGGCAAATTTAATATCTCAGGTATTGGTTATGGTGGTGCATTGGGTTACCAGTTTTTGATCGGGGAGAAAAAAAGCTTTGTTATAGATTTGAACATTGGCTTCAAAAGCTACAATATCAACAATGACTATGATATATCCGGACTCATTTGGTACACAACTGGACCAGGTTCTTTCTTTGCCAGTACATTTCAAATAGGCTACGCCTTTTAAGTCAAAAGAAAAGTACCAGAGCAACTTCTGGTATTTTTTTGCCTTTTCAAATTCTAATAGATATGTAACTGATCCAGGTTTTTATTTATATATTTTCTAATTGATAACCAGGAGGTTAAACCGCCCAGAAATCCTCCGGATATCAACAGTATAACAATCAAAAAACCTATCTCTTCAGGAACCAGCACCATCTGAATCGGTGGGTAATAGTCTTTCACAAAATGAAGGCCAAGAAGTAGGCAAATTCCTGACAAAAGGCCCCCAATAAATCCTTGAAGGAGCATATTCCAGACAAAAGGTTTTTGAATAAACCAGTTATTAGCCCCAACCAAAGACATAGTTCTGATTAAGAATCTTTGGGAATAAATTGAAAGTCGGATGGTATTTCGAATTAACCAAACCGCCGTAAAAACCAGCAAAAAGGCGATGGCAGAAAAAATTAAAGTTATTTTCTGAATGTTTTCCTGAATTGAATCTATCAAACTTTCAACATAAACCACCTCAAATACTCCAGGTATTGCAGTCAATGTTGTTTTTATTTCCTTCAATTTTTCAGGACTCAAATACCTTTCTGATACCTTGATGGAAAATGCATCCCGAAGTGGATTTTCGCCCAAAAATTGAGAAAAATCCTCTCCTGTTTCTACCATAAAACGTTGTCCTGCTTCTTCTTTACTTATATAGTTTATTGATGGAAGGCCGTTTTTATTCCTGGCCACAAAGGGTTCGGAAGCCAATTTTTTTTGAAACTCTTTAACAGATCCCAAATCAAAATCTTGATTCATAAACACCTGAATTTCAAAATTTTGCCTTATTATCTTTGACATCTGATTTCCAAAAAGCAAAATCAAACCAAAAACACCCAGGTTAAAAAGAGCCAGTCCGATTGTAAAAATTACAGTCCATGAACTACCTGTTTTACCGAGCGATTTCTTTTTCATGCATGCAAAAAAGTAGGAATTATTTGATAAATCAGGTGTTTTAGTTCAAATCTATCCTACCAAATTTTATTCTACCCCCAATCTATCCAAAGCAAAGGCATAGTAAAATGCAGTATCTTTCAGTTTATCGAACCGCCCTGAAGCCCCACCATGTCCTGATTTCATGTTAATTTGAAGTAAAACAAGGTTTTGATCTGTTTTCATTGCCCTAAGTTTGGCCACCCATTTTGTTGGTTCATGAAAGCCAACCTGTGAATCATTTAAACCACCCGTAGCCAGAATATTTGGGTAATTCTTCTTTTCGATGTTATCATAAGGCGAGTAGCTTTTCATGTATTCAAAATCTGATTTTACAGCGGGATCGCCCCATTGCTCATACTCCTGCGTGGTGAGCGGCAAGGTTTTATCCTGCATTGTATTGATAACATCCACAAATGGGACCAGGGCCAAAACTGCCTGAAACAACTCAGGACGCATATTGACTACGGCACCCATCAACAAGCCGCCTGCACTACCTCCCATAATAGCGAGTTTGGATGGTTGCGTGTATTTTTGATCAATCAGATGCTCCGCACATGCAATGAAATCCGTGAAACTGTTTTTCTTGTTTTGCAGTTTTCCATCCTCATACCATTCCTCACCTAGGTCATCTCCCCCACGAATCGAGGCAAGCGCATACACAAAACCTCTATCTACCAAACTAAAAATACTGGAACTAAAATTAGCCTCTGTAGGATAACCGTAAGATCCATAAGAATATAGCAAAGCTGGATTTTTTCCGTTTTTCTGTAAATCCTTTTTATAAATAACTGCCATCGGAACTTCCTTTCCGTCTTTTGCTTTGGCCCAAATCCGTTCAACCGTATAGTTTTCGGCATTGAAGCCGCCAGGAATTTCCTGCTCTTTAAGTTTTATGCTTTTGTCTTCCAAAAGGTCATAGTCAAAAGTAGATTGCGGCCTGTTAAGCGAACTATAACTATATCTGAACTTAGTGGCTGTATAGTTCGGATTGGCTCCTGACCCAATTACATAAACCGGCTCTGGAAAAGATACCGTTTTGATTTCTCCAGTTGTGAGGTTTCTTGCCTGGATTGATTTAAGTCCTTGTTTTTTAGTAACATAAACCAGAAACTTCTCAAAAACATTAATATTTTCAATCTTCGTATCCGCCTGATGGGCAATGATTTCTTTCCAATTTTTTCTGTTCTCAAACCCCTTTAATGGCACCTCATAAACCCTTCGATTCTTGTGTTCTTTGTCTCGTTCCAAAACAAAAAACTTACCGGTATGGTGATCCACATTATATTCTACATCCTGAATTTTTGGTGTAAAAAGAATTGGTTTTACATCTGGCTTATTGGCATCAATCAAATGCAAATCTGTGGTTGTAAAGCTCTCAGATACAATTTGAATAAATGCCTGACTTCTGGTTTTTCTTAATCGAACATTAAAAAGTTCATTGGGCTCTATAAAAATTTGATTATCAGCAGATTTTTGACCCAATTGATGCATAAAAACTTTGTCAGCCCGCAAAGCAGCATTGGCTGTGGCATAAAAAATTGTTTTGTTGTCATTGGCCCATTCAACTCCCTGAATTCCCTTGATCACATCCGGCAACATCTGACCCGTCTTCAAATCCTTAAAATATAGATCGGTTTCAACCGAGGAACCCGTCAGATTGTAACTATATGCCAATATGTTGCCATCAGGACTTACTTCTGATTGGCCAACAATGAAAGTTGGTTTGCCTTCAGATTCTTTGTTAAAATCCATTATAATTTCTTCAGGAGAATCCATCGTGGTTTTCCTTCGGCACAACACGCTATATTGTTTTCCAGTTTCAGTTCTGCCATAATAAAAATAGCCGTTCTCGAAATAAGGAACCGATTGGTCTTCTTCCTTGATTCTTGATTTTAACTCTGAAAATAATTTCTCCTGAAGTGGCTTGGTGTGTGCCATCACCGTATCCTTATAGGCATTTTCAGCATTGACGTAGTCCAGCGTTTTCTGGTCTTTTGGACTTCTAATCCAGTAATAATCATCAACGCGGCTTGTCCCAAAATCATCAAAAGTTTTTGGAATTTTCTCAGCAATCGGAAAGTTTGGAAAATCAGCTTGGGTAATCATTTTTTTAGAATTGGTCTCTTTTTTTTCGCCACATGAAAAAAGACAGGAAAGTGAAAGCACTATTAAAAGGCAGGAATTGAATTTCATAATTTGAAAGATGTATCAATTTCCAAAGGTATTTTTTAAAATAATATAGTTTGGGGTATTTTTTATGAATGGTATCCAGTAAGCCATCCCAATTCAAAAAGGGGCCTACCCGTAGTTATAGACCTGTATTAAACCTTTGCTACACAGGGTCCACATCCACAATCCACTGCACACCGGATAGTTCTTTTTCGGTTTGAACCATTTTGAGTTCAGCAGCCAGGATTTCTTTCACCTTTTGGGCTGAAACATTGAGTGGAATCTTAAGCATCAGATTGAAAATAAACTGGTTACGAAGCCTGGCAATAATCGGCTCTTCCGGGCCCAAAACCATATCTGTTCCCAATTTCCGGCGAAGATAACTGGCTAAAACTTCAATGGCTTTTTGGGTGATTTCTTGTTTTACATGTCTGGACGTAACCTTTATCAGATGGGCAAAAGGCGGAAAGTTAAAATCACGGCGGTGCAGAATTTCCTGCTCATAAAAAAGGATGTTTTCGCCCTTGGCAATCATGGCATAAATTGGGTGATAGGGCTTATTGGTTTGAATCATCACAAGTCCTTTTTCCTGCCTGCGACCTGCCCTACCCGAAATCTGGCTAAGCAATTGAAACGTCCTTTCATTGGCCCTAAAATCAGGATAATGCAAAACCCTATCCACATCAAAAACAGCAACAAAGGTTACGTTTTCAAAATCCAAACCTTTGGTAACCATTTGTGTACCAAGTAAAACATCCAAATCCTGGTTCCTCATTCTGGCCAGCAATTGTTCAAAACTTTTCCTGCTTTGGGTAGTGTCCTGGTCCATTCTGGCAATGCGCAGATCAGGTAAAAGCATCATCAAAGATTCTTCCAACTTCTCAGTTCCATAGCCAGAAGTCTGCAATTGCACCGAACCGCAAGCCAAACATTGGCGGGGCACATCAACCTGGTGGCCGCAATAATGGCAATTGAGTGAACGCTTTGCCTGGTGATAGGTCAAAGAAACATCGCAGGAAGGACAATAGGGAATCCAGCCACAATCTTTGCATTGCATATAAGGCGCATAACCACGGCGATTCTGAAACACAATAGACTGTTTTCCAGCAACTTTGGTTATGGCCAAATGGTCAACCACGGCAGTTGAAAAATCCAGTTTGACCTGCAAAGTCCGCTCTGCCAACTTCATATCGACATATTGAATGTCGGGCAAATTGGCTCCACCAAAACGTTCTAAAAGTTTGACCAATCGCCATTTTCCATATTTTGCCTTGAAATAACTTTCGGTAGATGGCGTTGCAGAACCCAACAAAACTTTGGCCTTATGTTGATGTGCCAGGAAAATTCCTGCATCACGCCCATGATATCTGGGTGCGGGTTCTGCTTGTTTGTAAGAAGAATCGTGCTCTTCGTCTGCAATCAATAGTCCCAAATTTTGAAAAGGCAAAAAAACGGAAGAACGGACGCCAACCACCAGTTTTAGCTTTCCGGATTGCACACCTTCCCAGACTTCCATGCGTTCAGGAAGCGTGGCTTTTGAATGATAAACCCCAAGGTCTTCACCAAAAATCTGTTTCAAACGGCTGACCATTTGTACCGAAATTGCAATTTCCGGTAACATTAAAAGACATTGCTTGCCTTGCTCCAGGTAATTGGTAATCAGGTGAATGTAGATTTCCGTCTTACCGCTACCTGTGACACCCATCAATAAAACCACTTTTTCTTCTTCATGGCCTTCCTCTATTTCCAGAATTGCCTGGCTTTGGGCTGGCGATAATTTTGGCCTCACAAATTCCTTTGAAACCAAACCTGCATAGGGGTCTAACTTGGTTTTTTCAATTTGAAGAATGCCTTTTTTTGTGAGTTTTGCAAGGGTTTTCTTTTCATTTTCAGTGATTGGAAAACTCTCCTTGTTGATGTGCCAGCCCTGATTGCCCAATTGGCCAAACCGCGTTTTGCTCAGAAATTTCAGCATAAGCGATTCTTCCTGAGGCTTATCTGTAAATTCCGCAAATAAGGCATCTAATGCATCATCCGTTCTGAAATTGGGATTTAGGGAAATGAAGGTTTCCATTCGTGGACGATATCGGTCCATTAGCTCATCAAAAATGAGGATTTTGGATTCTACCTGCCACTGCCGGATTTTTTTCATCCACCGGCTCATATTCCCCAATGCTTTCAAAAGCTCTGAAAGCGGCATTTTTGGGTTCTTTTGCAGAGAAGCAAAAATCCAATGTTCTTCACTTTCCCAGTCTTCTTTTTGCCACGCAAAATCAGGATGAATTTGTATATAAGACTCTGAACTTAAGCGGAATGGAGAGGGAACAGCGGCCGCCAAAACTTCACCCAAAGTGCAGCAATAATAGCTGGACATCCACTCCAGGTATCGCATCCGGCTATCAGTCAAAAATGGTGATTGGTCAACTACTTCCAGCAAATGTTTGACCTCATAAGTAGTTGGAAGTAAGCTATGTACCTTCCAAATAAATCCAGTGTAAAGCTTTTTTCCTTTTAATGGGACAACCACTCGCATTCCAGGAAGTGGTTCTTCATTGGATACATATTTGTAGGTTAAACTTTTGGGCAAAGCCAAAGGCAGCCAAACATCAAGAAGATATTCCTGACCTGCAATGCCTTCAATTTCAGCCATTTGCTACGGATATTTTGATGGCTTGGGCAATAAACTTCTGCAATGGCTTGTAGCTAAAATCCTGTTTCACCATGCAATCAAAATGTGATTTTGGACAGGCAGAAAAACCAATTTTGGAACATGGCCGACAGTCCAAATTGTTCACTTCCAAATTGATATGCTCGGTCCTGTAAGGAAACATGCCCAATTTTGGTGTTGTATTTCCCCAAATGGCGACTGTTGGAATTTGAAAAGCTGCCGCAATGTGCATCATGCCAGTATCATGGGTCAAAACCAAAGCAGAATTTTTAATCAAATGGGCAGAACCCCCAATGGTAAATTTACCACAGGTATTCCAGACTTTTCCGGCTTGTTTTTTTAATTCAATTTCTAATTGATTTGCCACATATAAATCCTCCTTACCGCCCACAATAACCAAAGGGAGAGCGACTTGAGAGGCCAATTCTATCCATTTTGAAACAGGCATTTTTTTTGTAAAATGTGTTCCACCGATGGAAAGTATGGCATAAGGCAAACCTTTTATTTCGGACGGAAACTCGGATTCATCAACCTTTTCGCAATCGCAGGGAAAAAATTCAAGACCTTTTTCGTCGTTTTTTACTCCAAGTTTTTTTACGGTTTCCAGATAGCGTTCCACAATATGAACGTTCGGCATAAAGTCCTTTTTGAGGTTTACCAAAAGCCATTTTTGCAGGTTTAATTTGTCAAAAGCAAAAGCAGGTTTTCCCAATCTGAGCTTCAAATAATTGGACCTAAGGTTGTTATGAAGGTCAATTATCAAATCATAATTTTCGGCTTTTAGCTTTGGGAGGATTACAGAAAGGGAGCCGTCAAAGGTGAAAATTCTGGAAATTCTGGGATTGTGTTCCAGCAAGCCGAAAAACTTTTTCTTGGTAAGAAAGTGAATCTCAATCCCGTTGACCTGCTCTTTGAGGCAGCGAAGGACAGGAGAAGTCAAAACAATATCCCCGATTGAAGAAAAGCGCAGCACCAATACTTTCACAGTGCAAAAGAAACGAAAAGAAGGCAGGAGTTAAGGTAGTAGGATAAAAAAGGAAATTGAAATTAGGTCTGGCCCAAGTTCAGTCAAATTGTAAAAGATTTTAAAAGATCTTTGAAAGGCAAAACGACTTCATTTATTTAACTAAATTATCATAATCCTCATGGTCACCTATCCAAAACCATAGCAAGCCTTCTTGTATTTCAATTGCCAAAGCCCTGTATTTTAGTCCAATCCTGGCTGACCAGAATCTGCCAATTTGTTTAAAATGGAGTGAAGGATGTTTTGGGTTTTCCTTTAAAAGCGCAAAGTTTTTATCCGATAGTTTTTGAATCTTTTTTGGAAGCTTGTTATAGGCTTCCCAAAAATCAGGAACTGTAAAATGATTCAAAGGGATTTGTAATGACCTTTTTTGAAATCAAGTGTAGCTTTCTCGGCAAAATCTTGCAGCTTTCCTTCCTGAATGTCTTTGGATATTTTTGCATCAAAATATACTTCTATTTTTGACTTAGATTGCCTTTTCAAAAGGTTTTCCAAATATTGAAGCAACTCCATTTTGCCTGACTCAGAGAGCATTTCAAATTTTAATATCAAATCGCTCATTTGCTACTATTAAGAATCAAAGATAATTTCTTCTGGTGTTAAATTCAAGTTTTTTATCCAAAGTGCTGGTGTGATAAGAGAATTAACTCTTAATCAAGTAGGCTTTTTTATATAAGACTTTGCCGAACCTTTGCCGATAAACCACTGAAGACCAATTTATAAGAATGGTCAATCCATTCCAAAATTTCCTTTTTGCCATAGTGTCCTTTAAGCATTACAGTATTCCAATGCTTTTTGTTCATGTGATAACCCGGAAGAATGGTGTCGTATTTTTCCCGAAGCTCAACGGCAATTTCAGGGTCACATTTCAGATTGATGCTTAATGGGTTAGAGATATTTGTGAGCAAAAATGCCTTACCAGCAACTTTGAAAACCAAGGTCTCATTGTCAAAAGGAAACTCCTCTGTAACTGCAATTTTTTGAATGCAATGATTTCGGATTTCCTCCAGATTCATCTAAGCCACATCTTAAAAATAAACATGACAGTCCCTACCAAAAACATCAGTATGCTGATTTTGTTAATCGTATGCATTGCCCTGATATTGAAATTTTTAGGTCTTGAAGGATCCGGCTTTCTAAAAAAATATCCAAATACTTCAGAAACTGCGAAATAGTCTTTTACAGTTGGCTTGCTTTTTGGCTGGCTATCAGAACTCATACTTTTTTTGATTGAATACAAAATAAACAGAAAGCATGGAATAAAGTTCAAGCAAATTTCAGCATTCAATCTATTACCTTTGAATTTCTACTCCATCCTGAAATGCCATGAAAAAGAGTTTTTGTTTGCTGATTTGCTGTATTGTCCTTGTAATGAGCCAGATAATATCTGGTTTTGCAAAAGTATCAGCGACAATTGAATATGCCTGTTTTCCTTCACAAGTTGGTGCAGGAAGATTATTTTTGGTAATTGGAATAGACGGTCGAAGCCTTTCCTTTCAAAAACTGGCAAACAAAAATTATCAGTCAACCGCCACATTTGCCATTGTTGTGAACGACTCATTAAAAAACTATTTTGCTGAAAAAATTGATTTTCAGAGTCCGGAATTTGCCGATAGCAATCAATTAAAACAGTATTTCACTTCGACCAAAATGATACCTCTTCCTGAGGGTAAATTCAATCTTGAACTTCTCGCTTTTGACCTTTTATCAAAAGATACAAGTAGGGAAAAAGCAGTCATTCAAATCGTTATGCCTGGGTTTAATGAAAAGACTAATTCTTCAAATCAGAAAATGAGCTCCAAAATGAGTGACATTTTATTGCTCAATGAAGGAAAATTTGTTGTTCAGAAATCCATCTTTGACCAAAAACCTGAGGTTTACAGACTTTCCAATTTTTATGCAGTATCTGATACCGTGCTTTCAATGTATGCGGAATGCACAGGAACCCATCTGTCATATCCAGGTGGATCAGGCCTGGTAAGCCGGCTTAGGTTGATTGAAGCTACAAAAGCAAAAAGCATGGATGAATTTGGGAGTATCAAACGAATAAAAAGCAAGGAAGTAATTGCAACCAAATTTGATATCAACATAAAAAATCTGCCAACAGGTAACTATCTACTCATGTGGGACCTGATTGATTCCGGAGGAAAGATATTGGCAAGGGTGCAAAAAAATATTCAAAAAAGTAATCCTTCCATTAAATCAGACCTGTTGGAAACACCATTGGTATTGGACGGAACCATGGAGGAAGAAGTTGCCAAAATAAGTACTGAAGAATGCCGCCATTTGGTAGCCAGCTTACAACCTTCGGCAACTGCCTCCGAACAAACATCCATTGATTTTCTAAGAAAAAAAGGTTCGGATACGGAGCTACGGAATTATCTGTTAAGTTATTTTTCCAAAAAGGATAAGGAAAATACACTGAAAGTATTTAATGACTACCGGACACTTGTTGCCATTGCCGGGAAAAGGTATTCTACAAAGACAATGCCCGCTTACCAAACGGATAGAGGACGTGTTTTTCTGCAATATGGCCAGCCAAACATGATTGAGAATGAATATTCTGACAGATTTAGAAAAGCCATGCAAAATTTAAATACAGTACCTTATGAGGTTTGGTATTATTATTCATTGCAAAAACCAATCAAACAAACGGATGTCATTTTCGCTTTCGTACAGGAAAACAGGGGGAATGATAATTACCGGCTTTTACATAGTACCGGAATTGGCGAAGTTAGGAACAGAGAATGGAGAAAAGCTGTGGAGACCAACGCTACCTATAACTATGACCGCCTTGACCCCAATGACCGGTACGACCAGTCAGACTCTAAAAAATTCAGGTAGGATTCTTAAGTATTTTTCATCAGAATAATTTCCAAACTCCCGTTTTGGGAATTATATCTTGTTCTGAGACATAGAGTTGGATTGGTCATCAGGAAGACACTGTTCAAAAAATCCGTTCCATCATGGTTTGACAATTTTATGGATGCGGCTAGAAAAACCTTTAAGCAATATATTTTTTGTGGAATGAATTGAAGAGTCTCCCGTTGAAAATATCAGTTCAACAATTAAAATTTTTTCGCAAAATAAATTACCACATAGTTATCGTCGCACAAAATATGCAAACATCCGGTCTCCCTGCGGAAAAGATTAAAAGCAAATTGGCTTATGCTTCCAAAGCCGCGACACCGGGCAGGATTTTTCCTTCCATATATTCCAAAAGAGCCCCTCCTCCTGTAGAAACATAGGAAACCAAGTCGCCATAACCAAGCTGGTTAACCGCTGCTGCCGAGTCACCACCTCCAATTAAGGAATATCCTCCATTTTTCGTAGCATCCACCACTGCATGGGCTATTGTTTCAGTTCCTTTTGCAAAGTTTGACATTTCAAAAACGCCCATTGGACCATTCCATAAAATGGTTTTTGCGCCTATCAAAACCTTGGAAAAAACTTCAATCGCTTTTGGACCAATATCAAGTCCCATAAATCCTTCAGGAATATCGGTATTGTCGCAAACTTTGGTATTGGCTTCGTTTGAAAATGCATCTGCAACTATAGAATCCGGTGGCAACAAAATTTGAACCCCTTTTGCCTTAGCCTTTTCAATGATGGTTAATGCAAGCTCTTGTTTGTCAGCCTCTAGGAGTGAGTTTCCGATATTACCACCTTGCGCTTTGAAAAAGGTGTATGCCATTCCTCCCCCAATAATCAGGGTATCCACTTTGTCCAAAAGCTTTTCAATAATCAAAATCTTATCTGAAATTTTGGCTCCACCCATGATGGCTACATAGGGTTTCTCTGCGGCATCCAATACCTTTTTTGCATTGTCAAGCTCAGATTGCATGACAACACCAGCACATTTTTCTGTAAAAAACTGGGCTATAATTGCAGTGGATGCATGCGCCCTATGCGCCGTACCAAAGGCATCGTTTACATATACATTGCCAAGTTTTGAAAGTTTTTCCGCAAAGGCCACATCACCTTTTTCTTCCTCTTTGTAGAATCTTAGATTTTCCAGAAGCAAAATTTCGCCAGCTTTTAATGCATTCGATTTTTCAACAGCTTCATTTCCAATACAATCGTTGGCAAATTGTACTGGTCGTCCGAATAATTTTTCAAGATTTGGAATTATATGGCGAAGCGAATACTTATCAACCGGCCCATCTTTTGGCCGACCCAAATGAGACATCAAAATTACCGAACCTCCATCTGACAATATTTTCTGAATTGTAGGTAAAGTTGCATTTAGTCTGGTGTCATCTGTAACTTCAAAATTTGAATTAAGCGGAACATTAAAGTCAACACGGACCAAGGCTTTTTTGCCAGAAAATGAAAGAGAATTGATGTTTTTCATGATAAAGAATTGGATTGCAAACATAATGAATTGCGGTTTCTGAAAGCCCAATAAATGATTCCAAAATATTGTTTCTGAATTCATCAAAGTTAAAAACTAGAAAAACCGAGGACCGATTTGCAAGTCCTGAAACCCAAATTCAGTTTTTTTTGACATACAATTCATAGATTTGCAGCCAGAATGCAGATTACCATCATTACTCCAGTTTTTAATGGAGCCAAGTACATCAGGCAATGCATAGAGAATGTAATAAACCAGAATTGCGATTCTGTTGAGCATTTGATAATGGATGGGTTAAGTACAGATGGAACCCAGGAAATTGTAAAAGAATTCGCTGAAAATCACCCCCATATCAGGCTGATTTCTGAAAAAGACAAAGGCCAAAGCGATGCGATGAACAAGGGAATTGCTGCAGCCAAAGGAGAAATTATCAGCTTTCTGAATGTGGATGATTTCTATGAGCCTGGAGTTTTCAATCGTATTCTGGAAATATTTAAAGATTTACCTGAGCCATCTTTTGTTTGTGGAAACCTCAATATCTGGAATGCGGATGGCAGTTTAAAACATTTCAATAAACCAAACAGAATTTCTTTGGTTGAGTTGGTTTCTAATTGTTTTGAGTGGCCATACAATCCAGCTGCATATTTTTACCACAAAAGCCTTCATGAAAAGACCGGACTCTACAATACCCAAAATCATTTTTGCATGGATTATGAGTTTATTATGGAAGCTGCTCAATATATTGACTTAAAACATGTTGATGAGATTTGGGGAAACTTTGTGATGGTAACAGATTCTAAAACCCAAAATGCACATCAGGAAACCCTGGAAACAGCTTTTGAGGCAGGAGAAATAGTAAGAAAGAAGGCAATCGAGGGGTTTAATGAAGGTCAATTGACTCTTTTAGCATCCATTTTATCTGAAAATAAGCCCATGCTATTACCAGAAAAACCAAAGGCGATTTCTACGTCCAGAAAAATTAAAAACAAAATTAAATCATTGTTCCGGCAAGCCTAAAAGAATCCGTTAAATCTCCTGTTTGAATAGCGTTTGCCATTTTGAATTGAAAACCTGTCCTTTGCACCGAAAACAACAAAAAACAAATGAGCCTTTTTTCTTTTTTGAAATCAAATAATGAAGTGAGTAATCCTCAAACAATAGAAACAAAGGAGGTTGAAAGTTATCTTAACCAAAGGGTTAGACATTACCTGCCCTCCTATTTATTGTCACTTGATGATGAACCTTTTCAGCCAAGCCAAAGGCTCATTGATATAGGATTAGAAGCAAGTAAAAAAGCTTTTTCTATCAATCTTGAACCTGTTTCCAAGGCATTCTATCCAGAACTCCAGACGTATATAAACACCTATCCTGGTGAACATTATAAGTTATTGGCTGCGTTAATGGAGGTTATCAAACCAAAAATTGTTCTAGAAATTGGCACCTACCAGGGTGCTGGTTGTATGGCAATGAAATCTACTTTGCCTGAAGGTTCCAAGATATATACTTACGATATCATTCCTTTTGATCAAATTCCAAATTGTGGACTTAAAGCTTCCGATTTTGATGAAAAAATGGAACAGAGAATTGTAGATCTGGCAGATCCAAAAATGGCCGAAAGCCAAATGGATATCCTTGAAAATGTAGATTTTATATTTGCAGACGCTGCAAAAGATGGTGTCATGGAAAGAGCCTTTATCGCTCTTTTCGACCGGGTAAAGTTTAAAAACAAACCTATAATTATGTTTGACGACATCCGGTTTACTATCATGACTCCGATTTGGAGAGACATTAAACATCCAAAGTTGGATATTTCCTCTTTTGGACATTGGTCAGGGACCGGACTTGTAGAGTGGATTTAGGCTTTTAAACCTATTTTCAAGTTGGTTCTTACAATCATTACCCCAGTTTATAATGGGTCTGCATTTCTAAAATCATGTTTGGAAAATGTTTCATCCCAATGGCAGGATGGAATAGAACATATAGTTATAGATGGCGGAAGTAAGGATGGAACCTTAGAAATTCTAAAAGAAATGGCAGAAAAATTTAGCCATGTACAATGGATTTCTGAAAAAGATAATGGACAAAGTGATGCCATGAACAAGGGCATACAGATGGCTAAAGGCAACTGGATCAGTTTTTTAAACGTTGATGATTTTTATGAAAAAGGCGCCTTAAATTCAGTTTTGAATCGGATTAAAACGAATGAAAATGAAGAAAAAATCCTGGTTGGAAACCTCAATATCTGGAACCCGGACGGAAATCTAAGAAATCTGAATATGCCTTCCAATATGACTTTGCCTTTATTGATTGCAGATTTGTGCGAATGGCCCTTTAATCCTTCTGCTTATTTTTATCCAAAATCAATCCATGAGAAGATAGGATACTTTCCTGAAAAAGAACACTTTGCGATGGATTATGATTTCATTTTAAAATCGGCTGTTGCCGGTATTCCTTTTCACTATGTGAATGAAACATGGGGAAATTTCCGACTTTTGCCGGATGCCAAAACCAGCCAGGACCAAATAGGAAATCAGTCGTATTTAAGAAGTCAGGGACTTAGGGATTTTTATTTTGAAAAGCTCAACTTTGCCCAAAAAATGGAAGTCCGGTGGTTAAAGTTGAATTGGTATGTGACACTCAAATGGAGAAAATTTTTTCCAAAACTTTCTGAATGAGCCTTTTAAATAAACTTAAAGAAAAAATAACAGGAAAACAAACGCCTGTTAAGATTACAACCCTCATTAACTATTGTACCAATGACTACAAGTTTATTGGCGCATGTATCCAGGAAGCACTTAAGTTTTCATTTGAAGTTATTGTGCCATATACTGACCATTTTTATGATGGTAGTTTGGAAAACAAAGCCTTATTAGAAAAGACAATAAAGGAAAATCCGGGTGCTAAATTTGAATTCTTTCCCTATGACCCCAAACTGGATGTTTTACCCCAACATTGGGTAACTTATGCCCGGGTGGTTGGCTGGAAAAAATCAAGCCCGGACACTGATTTTATCTTGTTTCTAGATGCCGATGAAGTAGTTGATGGAGACCGGTTTAAAGATTTTTTGAGCAAGTTTCCGTTGTCAAAAATGAATGTGATTAAACTAGCCAACTATTACTATTTCAGAGACATAGCCTATCAATCTGAAACATTTGAAGATTCAGCTGTCATCGCCAGAAAAAACCTGCTAACAGAAGAAATGATTATGGATTTCCTGGATAGGGACAAAAGTTTTAGGGACATAGTTGAACCTAAAGCAAGAATGGTGCTTGGAACAGACAATCAACCTTTAATTCATCATTATTCCTGGGTCAGATCTGAGGAAGAAATGATCAAAAAAGTAAGCACCTGGGGGCATAGCCACGAACGGGATTGGGTTCAATTGGTTAAAGACGAATTTGCCAATGGCTTTAAGGGTGTAGATTTTGTGCATGGTTACAAATACAGGACCGTGGATCCATTTATTAAACCAACCAACTAATTGGCAATAAAGGTATTATATCGGATATCTGACGGTGGAAATCCAAAAGTAAAGCTAAATAATGCCACGAAAAAGCATTGTTTAGAAAATGCCATTTCAACCTTTGGAAAAGAGAATTTCTTTGTTTTTGCAGACAATTGTGGAATTGAAACTCTACATATGGTGATTGGTTTGGGTCTAAAACCTATTGAAATTAAACTTGGCAATGCAATGAGCTGGCGGCATGTGGTTCAATTCGCCATTGAAAATTTTCAGGCTGAGGAATTGGTTTATTTATTAGAGGATGACTATTTGCACAAAGAAAAATCTGAAGAAGCTTTGTATGAAGCCTTACAGTTTGCTGACTATGCCACTTTGTACGATCATCCGGATAAATACATGAGCCACTCCAAAGGTGGTCCTAACCCATATATTGAAAATGATTCGGAACAAACCAGGGTTTGGCTAACCAAAACTTCCCACTGGAAACAAACCAATTCCACGACCATGACCTTTGCCGCCAAAGTTTCTACCTTAATAGCTGACAAGGAGGTTTGGTGGGAGTTTACATCTCAAGGTTTTCCCAATGACTTTGGGGCATTTCAAAAATTGCAGGGAATTGGTTCCTGGGAAAACACAAATTTTGGCAAAAAGCGTATTCTGGTATCATCTATTCCGGGATTGAGCACACATGGTGAAACATCCTGGTTAGGCCCTTTAACCGATTGGGAAAAAATGTAGGCTTCAGATATGCAACAACTTGCCATTATTATCCCTGCATACAAACCGGATTTTCTTTTCAAGGCCTTACAATCTATTGAAAAACAATCGGATAACAGATTTAAGGTTTATATCGGAGATGACGCAAGCCCAAATAATCTTTTGGAAATTGCTGAACCATTCGTCAAAAAAAATGGGTGGATTTACAAGAAATTCGAAAACAACCTTGGCCAATCTAATCTTGTCGGACATTGGAACCGTTGTGTAAATCTCAGTTCAGAGCCCTGGCTTTGGTTATTTTCTGATGATGATGAATTGGATGAAAATTGTGTTTCCTCTTTTTATAAAGCATTGGAAAACAATAAAAATGCCAATGTTTTTAAGTTCAATTTTTCAGTTATCAATCAATTCTCAGAAATAACCGATTCCAATAACACAGAATTTTCGGATATTGATGGATTTGAATTTGGGAAAAGAAGGTTTGAAAGAAAGCTTTTAAATTCAGCTGTGGAATTTATTTTTTCCAGAAAAGTATTTGAAAGAGAGGGTGGCTTTATAAATTTTCCCTCTGCCTGGTGCGCAGATGATGCCTCATGGATTGCATTTTCAAGTCCGGAAAAAATTGCCTATGTAGATGAAGCAAAGGTTTTTTGGAGAATGAGCGAAGTTAATATTTCAAGTCAGGCCGGGCCGTTTATAGCTACCAAACTGGAGGCCGCCTCAGATTTTATCATTTGGTTTAATACAAGATACAAGGGAAAAATAACACCAACTCTTTTTGGTGAACAAATCATTTGGTTTAGACTTCAAATTGAAAATCTGAATTATACAATGCCATTATTGGAAGCAATTTCTTTGACTATTAAACTCAAACCAATTTCAGTTAAATCATGGCTTAGAACATTTAATGAAATATATGCCAGGAGTCTGGTGAGTTTAAAATCCAGGAATGGGCAACCTGTTGGTTCGGGTTTTAAACTTTGGTTGTCAAGAATTTTACCTAAATTCTAACCCTCATTCAAAATATCGTGCATCCTTACAATTCCCAGCGCTTTTCCGGAAACCGGGTCTAAAACCGGAGCTACATAAATTTGCCTTTTTGGACTTTCCATCAAGTCAAGTAATTGGGCAAGTGTCATTTCCGGGGTTGCATTAATTGGCCGTCTGGTCATAATTTCTGACACTGGCGTTAGCAAATCATCCTGGGTAGATAAATACTTACGAATATCCCCGTCAGTCACAAAGCCGGCAAATTCACCATTTTCTGTAACGACACAGAGCCCTCCCAAATTCTTTTTTGTCAAATTTACTATGGCTTCCTTTATAGAATTTTCAGGTCTGCAAACTGGCATTTTATCCCCTTCGTGCATGATATCGGAGGCTTTCAGAAGAAGGTTTCTACCCAATTGCCCGGCGGGGTGGTTTGAAGCGAAATCGCTCTCATTCAACCCTTTGGATTGCATTAATGCAGACGATAAAGCATCGCCAATCACAAGTGAAACTGTAGTGCTTGCCATAGGTGCAAGATTAAATGGACTTCCTTCCTCTTCCACCGAAGCATCTATCACCAGATCGAGATTGCTTGCCAATCGGGTATCTGTTTTCCCAAAAACACCAATGGTTTTTATTCCCTTCGATTTGATTTTGGGTAGCATTTTTATGAGCTCGGCTGTAGTCCCACTTTTTGAAAGCATAATGACTACATCTCCGGCTGAAATTATTCCTAAATCCCCATGAAGTGCCTCGTTGGCATTGATAAAAACGGAGGGGCTACCCGTACTGGCTAAAGTTGATGAAATTTTATGAGCGATGATTCCTGATTTTCCAATTCCGGTCAATATGATTTTACCATCGCACGATTTAAGAATCTCCAACGCCGATTCCAATTGACTACCTATCAAGGATTTGGTCCGCTGAAGGGCAGCAATCTGGGTGTCAAATATGTTTAAAAGCTGGCTCAAAGTTTTATGCTAAAATCTTAACCAAAAGACCTTCCAAATCATTCAGATACATCATATTGGGACCATCGCTCGGGGCAGAATCAGGGTCCGGATGAACTTCAAGAAAATAACCGTTCGCTCCGAATGCTTTGGCAGCCAAAGCCATAGCAGGCACAAACTCCCGGTTTCCAGTAGTTTTACCGCCACCGCCACCTGGCCTTTGCACGGAATGTGTGCAATCCATTACAACCGGAAATCCAAATTGGGCCATATCGGGCAGATTTCTAAAATCTACCACCAGGTTGTTATACCCAAACATGGTTCCTCTTTCTGTCAGCCAAACATTTTGATTTCCAGTCGATAAAACTTTATCAACGGGATATTTCATGTCCTGGCCTGAGAGAAACTGTGCCTTTTTTATGTTTATAATTTTTCCGGTTTTCCCTGCAGCCACCAATAAATCAGTTTGGCGACAAAGAAAAGCTGGAATTTGAAGCACATCTACATATTTAGCGGCTATTTCAGCCTGATAACTTTCGTGGATATCGGTCAAAACAGGAAAGCCATAATCGGTTTTAATCTGGCTGAGCATCTCCAAACCTTTCTCCATTCCCAAGCCCCGGAAGCCTTCTACCGAAGTCCGGTTGGCTTTGTCGTAAGATGCTTTAAAATAAATGGTTATCCCAAATTTTTCCTGAAGCCGTTTCAACTCCTTGGCAATGATTTCGAGCAATTCCCAGGACTGAATGACACAGGGCCCTAGAATAAAAAATGGTTTTTTGATTTCGTTTTCAGAATTCATGGCACAAAGAAAGCGGATTTAAGGCTTATTTTCTTGTAAAGATGTCAACACGGTTTCTTCGCTCCAGCACCAATTTGGTAAGCCTGCCAGGCAGAAAAAAGATAAGCGTACCAGACAAGATTATGTTTCCAATAAAAAAATCATACGCACCATCTACTCCTTTTTCCAGAAAAATAGAGAATACCGCAAATCCAAAAACTGCCATCAATCCTATCAGCAACCAATTAAAGGCAAGTTGAATTTTATGGGAATGCACTTTGTCAAAAAATGGAGAAAAATTCAATGCTGAGTTTATCATATTCCGAAGCATAATCACTAAAAAATAAGACAGGATAATAAAGAGGACAAACAAATAGGAAGTGCTAATGAAAAAATCAAAAAGGCCATGCAAAATAATTGATAATGAGCCAAATAAAATAATATTCAACCATTGCCAACCCCTGCCAAACATTTGCTTACGGATAAAACCATAGGCAAAACAACAGGTAAATGATAGATGACCCACCACAGAAATATAGGCACGCTTGTCTATTATCTCATTGCCATGTTCGTTGAAATACATGATGTTTTCCAGGGTAGCAAAACCGAGCGCACTACACATGGCAAACTTTAAAACGTCATAAGGTTCGTCCACTTCTTTGGTAATAGAAACCATGATGAAGAGGGGGATAATTTTTACAATTTCTTCAAGCAACCCAACTCTAAAAATATAAAACAACAAATCATGAACCTCATCCCCATTGGCCTGAATGTCTCTGATGACAGGGAGCGAAATCACAAATATTAGAAATACAGTAAACAAAGCGCCTAAGGAGGTTGCCATTATGGAGTATTTCCACTTTTCGGGCTCAAAAACATCGAGCCGTCGGAGAAATTCCAGCCAGACACCACAAATTAACAAAGCACCAAGAATTCCGAATATGTTCAAAGGGTGAGGATTTTATATTTCGCAAACTTAGGAAAATGTTGAAGTTTATAAAGTTTTCCTTTTGAACAGGATTTCACCTGTGTCGAATATCAATTCAGCATTTAACAGCCTGAATTTCAGTATAAAAAGTTGAGCCAATACTCAAAGAAGGGATTCATTAAACGATAGCCTTTGGCTTCTTTTGCCAGCATTTCCCGCTCAGTTAAAACTTTGACGGCCGCCCCGATGGTGCTGCTGGTGCCAAGTTTATGTTTCATCAACCATTCTTTGCTTTGCACTTTTTCAACGTAGCCCTCAGCCGCAACTGCCTGCAGTACTTTCCATTGAATGTCAGAAAGCAGGTTTCGATAGGTTATAAAATAGTGTTCCTGTTGCTGAACCACGCTTGCAAAAAACATTTCATAGTCGTATTTTTTCCACTTTTTGGGTTTTGCGTCATACAAGTGGTTCATCATCTGTTGCATATACAAAGTGTGGCCTTTAAGGCGGTCGTACCAGTTGTCAATGATTAACATATCCACATTTCGCTTTCCGGCTTCCATGTGCCTGGCAATAAAAGGCAAATATTCCTCTTTGGGAATGGGCAATAATTGTAGCATATCACTACTTTGATAAAAGGGACGCCCATAATCTGAAAACATAGATACCAGCATATCTTGCTGACTACCAAGAAAAATCATTTTTAGAGCAGGGCAAAATTGAAGAAAAGACCGAAGTTGCGCCTCTGTCCCTTTGGTTGGGTATTGCACTATTTGCTGAAACTCATCTATGGCCAACCAAAGCTCACCATCCCATTTTGAAAGCCAGGCAAAAAGCTCCTCCAATGAACGTTTTCCAGCATCCTCTCCAGCAAACTTTATTCCCAAACCAGGTTGGCCGGTAATGGGATCAAATTCCATAATTGGTGATACCCGTGAAAAAATTTCCTTAGTCCAGCGAAGGAGTTTTTGTGGCTTACTTTCTATTGCGGGAAGTATGCCTTTTATAAGAACTTCGGCTAATTCTGATACATTTTGGGTGTCTAAAATGTCTAAATAAATTGAATTTCGTTCGGAATTTTGCTTAAAAATATGTGAAACTAAAGCTGTTTTGCCCATTTTTCGAAGAGAAAACATGGTACAACTTCTGTTATTTCTAAGGTCTGCAGAAATTCTATTGGTTTCTAAATTTCTGTTACAGAATAAATTAGAATCAATATATCCATTAATTGGGAAGGGATTGTACTCGTCCATGTCCTATATTTTCTCCAAAAGTATCACAAAAGTTTTGTGATAAAAATTTTGCGATAAAAATTTTGCGATTTGTATTACGTGAATACGGCGATTTTTTATTGGTAAAGGCTAAGTCCAAAAGCATAGGTAATCCTATAAAATCAACGGAAATTTTTATGAGTTTATATTTGACTCAGAATCCTGAAAAACGAGAATAGTAGATCTTTTTTTAAGAAATCCAGAGTGATTCGCCCTTTTTTGAATTTCAAATATCCAATCATTTAGGGTGAAAGTTTTATTTTCCCTTCTTTTATTTTTAGGAAATTATTGTTTCGGTCAATCAAACAATCGGATTCTCCACCAATTTGACCCGGCTAAACTTCCAAGCCCATTTGTAATTGATTTACTAACTGATCGGGATGGTTTTCTATGGATCGCTACCAGAGGAGGTTTGTCAAGATTTGATGGAGACAATTATATTACTTATCAGCACGACCCAGATGATAGCAATAGTCTCAGCAATAGTTATATAAGGTGTTTGTTAGAAGATAATAACTGACAGAATTGTTGTTTTTAAAAAATGGAATTTGTTGTTTTTGGCGAAAATACTAAAACGAAAGTATTCTGCCTTCTTCGCTGCCCGGAAAGAACTGAAAGCCAAATACCCGGATCCGTATTACTGGGGTGGGTTTGTGATGGTGGGTTTGGACTAAGGCTTTGGGTTCCTTTTCATCAGAACCCACTACCTTTGCAACATGAACCAAAAACTGGAAATCATTGGCCTCATGTCTGGCTCCTCGCTCGATGGTTTGGATGTAGCGTATTGCGAATTTCAAAAAAATGAAACTGGTTTTTGGCAAGGAAAAATTGTGGAAGCCCAAACATTTCCTTTTTCGCCTGAATTAGAAGAAAGCCTTCGAAATCTACCCCACAGCACTGCAATAGAATTCGTTGAAACCGACACAAAATTCATCCGGTTTTCGGCTGCTTGTGTAAAAACAATGATTGAACATGTTGGTAACCAACCCATTGCTGTTTCATCACATGGCCACACCATTTTTCACAATCCAAAAGCGGGTTATACAACCCAGATTGGAAATGGAGGCCTGCTTTCAGGTCTATGTGACATTCCTGTTGTTTCTGATTTCCGGACTTTAGATGTTGGATATGGCGGCCAGGGTGCGCCGTTGGTGCCTGGCGCTGAGCGGTTCTTATTTTCAGATTTCGATGCCTGTTTAAATTTAGGCGGAATCGCTAATGTCTCATTTCCAAAACAGATTCCATTTTTAGGCTTCGACATTTCTCCATGCAACCAATTGCTGAATCAAGCTGCAAATTGGAAAGGGTTTTCCTATGACGAAGGCGGAAAAATGGCCGCAAAAGGGACTTTAATCCCTGAATTATTAAAGGAATTAAATAAGGCAGAATTCTATCAGAAAAAAGAACCCAAAAGCCTTGGAAACGAGGAAGTAGCATTGATTTGGAAGCCAATTTTAGAAAATTGGAACAGCCAGCCAGAGAATGTCTTGCATACCACAGGTATCCATATTGCCATACAGATTGCAAAGTCGATTTCAACAGTTAAGCAAAATGGAAGCCTTCTAATAAGCGGAGGTGGAGCCTATAATTCCTTTTTGATAGAAAAATTAAAATCTGAGCTTTCTGGAAATTGGGCAATAAAAGTGCCGGATTCACAGATGGTTTCTTTCAAAGAGGCTTACTGCTTTGCATTTCTGGGGTTAAAAAGATTATTAGGAGAAATCAATTGTTTTGGTGAAGTAACCGGGGCAAGTTCTGACTTATGCATTGGAGCGGTTTACAATGGAGGCTTAGTTTCACAAATCTTGAAGTCTTAAGATGAGGGAAAATATCATTTTCCTTTTAACCAAACTGCAAATGATTCAGAACCAGTCATTTTCAAAACTTAAAGGACTGTTTCCGTCTGAACGCTCACATCCATTGGGTTATAAAAGGGAAGATTATTCGGCATATTTTACTGCCACGCTTTATCACTCATTGGACAGGCTTAAGCACTTATTGACGATGGAGGAGAAAATTATTCTGGAAGAAATCAGGGTAAAAGCATGCCTTGGAGTGGCCCCTTTCCAAAACAAGCAAGGACTTCCCAGGTATAATTTCTGGCAGACCAATCCTGGCCGACATTTCCCAAATGGCTACCTTCTTGGCCGTTGGGATTATTTCCGCCCACCGGATGATGTGGATGACTCGGTGATGATTTATCAACTTCAAAACATAAGCTTCAATGAATCTGCATGGCTCATGGAACACATTGATTCTTATGCCAATGGGATGAAAAAATGGATAAAAAACACCCCGGATATCTATAAAAAACTAAATTCCTGGTGCACTTTTTTCTGCAAGGATATGCCACTCGGATTCGATGCTTGTGTTATATCCAACGTCCTCTATTTTAATCTTTTACATAAGTTTAATAAAAACCGGAAATTCGTGAATTCATTACGTTATTTGACCCAGATGCTCGGAAGAAAAGACCACATATCTCAACCTGAAAAAGTATCGCCGTACTATCCCCATAGTACCATTATAATTTATCATCTGGCCAAATTGATGAGTAGTTTTGAAGTACCGGAACTGGAACTTTTTAAACCAGAAATTAAATCCCAAATGATTGAAATTTTCAGGAATCCACTTTTTTCAACTGAGAAAACGATGTTGGAAAACGCATGGTTTTGGTTATTTCAATCGTCCCCACCAAGTCAGGGGACACCTGAAAAGTCAGGTAGGTTTTATTTTTTTGTTTTGCCATTGACCCTGGAATTTGAAGGGAATTTTGCGCAAAAATTTGCCCATAACAGATTAAGCCACATAAGGTTTCATTGCGAATCTCTTGAAATTGCTTTTGATATAGAAAATCTGGTCCTCAGGGACAAATTTTTGAAGAAGGACTAGATTTCTACCACCATACCCTTAAATACAGAATGGGTGTTAATTCTGGCTTTCAACTGATTAAGCATTGAATATAAGCCAAAATAGGTCCGGTTTACATACAATCCGTCCTTGCTGCCGCGGGCCACTTTCGATTCCCGAAGTTCTTTCATATTGCCAAGCTCTTCAGCAAAACTATAAATGCCATCAAAATACTGGTCATTGCCAAAATCAAATTCATCGGTTCGGAAAGGCACGCCTAAAATATCAATCATTTTGGTAAAAAGCGGTACATAAAACTTCACATCTGCCTCGCTGTCTGAAGGATATAAAAACTCAAGGGCATAAAAAAGTTTCATCACCCTTTCCTTGTCATTCACATTGGCCGGGTTGATGAGGGCAAAATAATTGTAATAATAAAACTCAGGAATCTCCTTTACACAACCAAAATCAATGATCCCCAGGCGACCATCCTCAAGCATCATAAAATTACCCGGATGTGGGTCTGCATGAATTTGGCGAAGTTCATGAATTTGAAATTCGTAAAAATCCCAAAGCGCCTGACCAATGCTGTTTCGGACTTCCTGGCCAGGATTGGTTTCTAAAAATTCCTTCAGATGTTTGCCCGGCAGCCAATCCATGGTGATAATCCGTTTGCTGCTCAGTTCAGGATAATAAACCGGAAAAAATAGATTGGGAATGTGCCCACAAGCCATTGAAATTTCCTGAGATCGACGCACTTCCAGCTCATAATCAGTCTCTTCCAAAAGCTTACCTTCCACTTCGCCCATGTATCTGTCCACATCCGCTTCGTTCAAACCCATCAGTCGGACGGCAAAGGGTTTAACCATTTTAAGGTCAGAACTAATGCTGTCAGCCACTCCGGGATACTGAATTTTGACCGCCAGTTTTTTACCATTTTTTGTGGCTTCATGCACCTGACCTATGGAAGCGGCATTGCTTGCCTGTAATTTGAAAGTATCAAAAATCTGGCTGGGGCTTTTGCCAAAATACTTTTGAAAAGTTTTGATAACCAGCGGTCCGGAAAGCGGCGGTGCAGAGTATTGGCTCATTTGAAATTGGTCTACATAAGCTTTGGGCAAAACGGACCGGTCCATACTCATCATTTGGGCAACCTTAAGGGCAGAACCTTTTAACTTACTGAGAGACTGGTAAATATCTGTAGCATTATCCTGGTGAAGCCCGTCTTTTGTGAGCTCCGGATTGACCATCTTTTTGGCATAATGTTTAATATAATTTCCCCCAATCTGCGCTCCGGTTTTTAAAAACTCCGTGGCCCTCTGCACTTTCGAAACTGGAATGCTGTTTTGTTCTTTCATTGAAATAATGTTGTCCTTTTAAGGTTTAATGCGGAATTGTATCTTGCTTAATAATGTCACCCTTTCAGGGTTTGATGCATATTCGAATGTGTTTCTAAAATAATTTCACCTCTTTGAGGTTTAGGAAACTTAAAGATCTCAGCGGTTCTCTGCGAAATTCTCTCCGCACTCTGCGGTAAATTCAACTCTAAACTCTGATATTTAAACTAAAATCTACCTCCTTCTTCCAATCAAAAACTTAGCGAAATCAAATGCTTTGTCAAGCGTATTTTCTCGCATCAGGTCCAAACCAAGGTTAACTGCTTTTTCGATGGCTGCATCTGTATCTTCAAATTCTTTGCTGTCGTCTTTCAACCAAAAATCGAGAATGAACCAAAACTGGACAATCAATGCCTTTTGGTAATAATTGCTTATTTTAGTCCTATCGGCCAATTCTCCTGTTTCAAACCCCTGGTTTACCAGTTTTTCAAAATAGGGTTCCAATATTTTCTCAACCGCTTTTTTGGCTGGCAAATGGCTTCCAGGTTTAAACCATCCTTTGGAAGAATAGGAAACATAGCTTCGTTGGGACTTTAGCGTTTCAATAATTGTGTAATAAAACGTCAAAATGCGCTCCCGAACTGAAAATCCCACATATTCCTCACTAGCTTCTATGCGGTCAATAGTTCCTTGAAGCAAGCCTTCCCAGATGTCAGCAGCAATTGCATCGAATGAATTGTAGTGTTGGTAGAATTCAGCCTCAGTCATCCCAACGCTTTTGGCGAATAGGTAAACTGACGTAGGGTTTTTGCCCTCTGTCAATACAAAATCCAGATATTCGGATTGTACTTTTGTCTTAACATCGATTTCGGATTTGGATGCAGATTTTGTTTTCATACCGGAAAAAATAAAGAATAAAACTCGTGCTTACGACAGCCTCCTAATAACGTCTGAAAAGACAAAAAGTTTGAAGTCTGCGCAAACATTATTTTTAATAACCAAGAGCCAATCCGACCATTGGCTCTTTTTATTTTATAAAACCTGAAAGAGGCGAATAATTTAAATTTTTTGCAAAAATCGAGTCCTTTATTGTCATTTTTTCAAAAAAACCAATGAAACAACCCCGGGATTTGCTGCCGTCTGAATTTTTCTTTCTAGTTTCAGCCGAAAATTTTATTCATGCCTTTTTGCCTCACCATAGGATTCCTCAACTTCCGCTGGATCGACCTCATCGATATCCTGCTGGTTGCCTATTTGGTGTACCAGATTTATAAGCTGATCAGGGGTTCCGTAGCCCTTAAAATTTTTATTGGCATCATTTCTATTTATGTCATTTACCAAATTGTAAATTCTCTTGGCATGGAAATGCTGAGTGGGATTTTAGGGCAGTTTGTAGGGGTTGGTGGATTGGCAGCCCTTATTTTATTTCAACAGGAAATCAGAAAAATACTTTTATTGATTGGAAAATCTTCCATCATTTCAGAGGAAGGCCTTTTTAGAAATATATTTTCAGGCTCTGCCAATCGGGATAATTTACAACTTTTACCTGTCATTGAAGCTGCCAAAGCCTTAAGCCAGAGCCATTCAGGAGCACTTATTGTTTTCGCAAGAAGTACAGAATTGAAATTTTATGCTGAAACGGGTGACTCAATTGATGCGGTTCTTTCAAAAAGACTTTTGCAAAGCATTTTTGTAAAAACAAGTCCCTTACATGATGGCGCAGTTATTATCGCCAAAGGCAGAATTAAGGCCGCACGCTGCATTCTTCCTGTTTCTGAAAATCAGGACTTGCCACCAAACTTTGGCCTTAGGCACCGTTCCGCCTTAGGGCTTTCAGAAATGACGGATGCAGTTGTTTTGGTTGTTTCTGAAGAAACCGGGCAAATGTCCATTGCCCATGACGGACTTTTGGAGCATAACTTAAATGTGAACGACCTAAAGGAAAAGCTCACAACTATGCTTTCAGCACCACTTCTAAGACCTTTTGAAGAGGAAATTAGTGGGACAGAAATGCTTATGAATAATTAAGAATCTGAATCTATTGAATTGGATTAATAGGTAATTCCTTAACTGGCCTGGAGCTTGTATCTGCTACCATATTAAAACTTTCAATTAAAGAAGCTGCATCTTTTTTCAATTCATGGTCAGGATATTTAGCCATGAAAAAATTGAGCATCTCAACCGAATGGACAGTATCATGAACCGTATGAAAGAGATTTCCGGTCATGAATAATGCATACGGTGCAGCCTTAGATTTTGGATATTTCTTGTAAATCGAAAAATAAATTTCTGCAGCCCGGCTCTTGTCTTCAAAAACATTTTCAATAACCTGCCCGGCTTTAAACAGAAATTTGGGAGAAAGAGAATCTGTTGGATACTTTACATCATAATTTTGATAAGCCTGGGCCAGGTACATGGCAAGCTTTAAATCAGGCTCTGATGGATTCTTTTCTGTGGCCAGGCGCATCTCATTTTCCAGGCTATCAATTCTGAGTTTATCGGAATTTTCCGCTTTGTAAAATTTCTGTTTGCACGAAAATATTATTGAAAAAATCAATAAGAATTTTGGAATTGAGAGGAGGAGAAATCTAATCATCATGCGAAAAAAAGGATTTATGTTGTGTTATAGCAACAATTTAATAAAAATAGTCTAAATGCCTGATTATCAAACATGAATTTTTTTTTAAACATATTAGAATGGTATTAATTTTTTTATACTTTTGGCCTCCCTCATTCAATTATGGCCTTTGGTTTTTAAATGCTTGAATGACAAAAGGGTATTCAAAAAAATACATCAGAATTAGGTCAGACCAATTCACTATATAAAAATTCAACAGGAAAAAGAATGTTAGTAATCAAAAGAGATGGCCGGCTGGAAACCGTCAGGTTCGACAAAGTAACAGCCAGAATAGAAAAACTTAGTTACGGGTTGGATACAAGATTTGTCACTCCAATTGAAGTTTCCAAAAAAGTAATTGATGGAATATTTGACAAAGTTCATACGACTGAGTTAGATAATCTTGCTGCTGAAACCGCTGCATCTTTAACGACCAAACATCCGGATTATGCAATTCTAGCGGCCAGAATTGCAATTTCTAATCTACATAAAACTACCAGCAAATCTTTTTCAAATACCATAAAGCTCCTCTATCAATACGTAGATCCAAAAACTGGCGAAAACGCTTCTCTGATTTCAAGAGAGGTATATGAGGTTGTAAAAAAGAATGCCGCCCTTCTGGACAGCACAATTATTTATGATCGTGATTTTGGGTATGACTATTTTGGATTTAAAACTTTAGAGCGTTCCTACCTTTTAAAGTTAGATGGAAAAGTAGTGGAAAGACCTCAGCATATGTTAATGCGTGTTGCTGTTGGTATTCACCACGAAGACATTGATTCAGTAATCGAAACATACAATCTGCTAAGCGAAAGATGGTTTACCCATGCCACTCCAACCTTATTTAATGCAGGTACGCCCAAAGCACAACTTTCATCCTGCTTCCTTTTAACAGTAAAAGAGGACAGCATTGAGGGCATCTATGACACCTTAAAACAATGTGCCAAGATATCTCAATCTGCAGGTGGAATTGGTCTTTCAGTTCACGGAATCAGAGCTACAGGTTCATATATTAAAGGAACCAATGGAACTTCAAATGGCATTATTCCAATGCTAAAAGTGTTTAACGACACAGCACGGTATGTTGACCAGGGAGGAGGAAAAAGAAAAGGTGCTTTTGCCATTTATCTTGAACCATGGCATGCCGATGTCATCGATTTTCTTCAATTGAAGAAAAATCATGGAAAAGAAGAAATGCGGGCAAGAGATTTATTTTACGCCCTTTGGATTTCAGATCTTTTCATGAAAAGGGTTGAGGCAGATGAGGAGTGGTCTCTGTTTTGTCCAAACGAAGCGCCAGGGTTGTCTGATTGCTATGGCGATGAATTTGAGGCCTTGTATGAAAGATATGAAAGAGAAGGAAAAGCTAGAAAAGTAATTAAGGCTCAAGAACTTTGGTTTGAAATCCTGGAATCACAAACTGAAACCGGGACTCCATACATGTTATTTAAGGACCATGCAAACCGAAAAAGCAATCAAAAAAATCTTGGAACTATCAAATCTTCAAATCTATGCACGGAGATTATGGAGTATACATCCCCGGATGAAGTTGCAGTTTGTAACCTTGCCTCAATTGCTCTTCCAAAGTTTATTGTCAATGGCAAATTTGACCACAATAAGCTGAAGGAGGTAACAAAGCAAGTAACCAAAAATCTAAACAAGATAATTGATATCAATTACTACCCAGTACCTGAGGCTGAGCGGTCCAACTTAAGACATCGCCCAATAGGCATTGGAATTCAGGGACTTGCAGATGCTTTCATCAAACTTCGAATGCCATTTGAAAGTGAAGAAGCTCAGAGAATGAATGAGGACATCCACGAAACCATTTATTTTGGTGCAATGGAAGCCAGTATGGAGTTAGCCAAAAAAGAGGGTCCATATGAAACCTGGAAAGGCTCACCTATTTCTGAAGGAATTTTTCAGTTTGATATGTGGGGAGTTACCCCAAAATCAGGTAGATGGAACTGGGACGAAATGAGAAAATTGGTGAAGAAACACGGCGTTAGAAACTCCCTTTTGGTAGCACCTATGCCGACAGCCAGTACTTCTCAAATTCTTGGAAACAATGAGTGTTTTGAACCCTATACGTCCAACATCTACACCCGGAGAGTTCTATCAGGAGAGTTTATTGTTGTTAATAAACATCTTTTGAAGGACTTGGTTGACCTTGGCCTATGGAATGATAAAATGAAAAACAAACTCATTGAGTCCAATGGATCGGTCCAAAATATTGCTGAGATTCCTCAAAACATCAAGGATCTATACAAAACTGTTTGGGAGATAAGCCAGAAAACAATCATGGACATGTCTGCTGACAGAGGGGCGTACATTTGTCAAAGCCAGAGTTTGAATATCCACATCAAAGATCCAAATTTTGGTAAATTGACTTCGATGCATTTTTATGCCTGGAAGAAAGGACTTAAAACAGGAATGTATTATCTGAGGACGAAAGCTGCTGCAGATGCCATCAAATTTACGGTTGAAAAACAAGCAGATGTAGCTTTAGAACCTATTGTTAATGACGAAGATAAACTAGCCGCCATGGCTTGTTCACTGGATAATCCGGAGGCTTGCGAGGCTTGTGGATCATAAAATTCTAACAAGAGAAACTAAAGCCAACCTCAAAAGGGTTGGCTTTTTTATTAATATATCTCCTCAAAATCAATATTTTACAATTTAGAAACACTTCTTAAAGAAAATAACCGTACTTTTGCGGCCATTTTTAGCTATATGCAGGCAATTCGCAACATCGCCATCATCGCCCACGTCGATCATGGCAAAACTACTCTGGTAGACAAAATCATCCACGCATCCAAAATATTCCGTGAAAATCAGGAGTTTGGAGATTTGATCCTCGACAACAACGACCTTGAAAGGGAACGAGGAATTACCATTGTTTCAAAAAATGTATCCGTTAGATACAAAGACACCAAAATCAACATCATTGACACTCCAGGTCACGCCGATTTTGGAGGAGAAGTGGAAAGGGTTTTAAAAATGTCGGATGGCGTTTTGCTGTTGGTAGATGCTTTTGAAGGTCCAATGCCCCAAACCAGATTTGTGTTGAGCAAAGCATTGCAACTCGGTTTAAAGCCAGTGGTGGTTATCAACAAAGTTGACAAACCCAATTGCCGACCTGATGAAGTGCATGAAGCGGTATTTGATTTGATGTTCAACCTGGACGCTACAGAGCACCAACTAGATTTCAAAACATTGTATGGTTCCAGCAAGCAAGGTTGGATGAGTTACGATTGGAAAGTGCAAACAGACAATATCATTGCCCTTTTTGATACCATTATTGAAGAAATTCCGGCACCAAAAATTGCAGAAGGAACACTTCAAATGCAAATCACCTCCTTGGATTTCAATTCATTTGTAGGTAGAATCGCGATAGGTCGAGTAACAAGAGGCACCATTTCAGAAGGTGAAACTGTTTCACTTTGCAAAGCCGATGGTGTTTTCAAAAAAGTGAAAATAAAAGAAGTTCATGTTTTTGAAGGTCTTGGAAAAGTTAAAGTTCAAAGTGTCGTTGCAGGAGATATTTGTGCGATTACAGGTATTGAAGGTTTTGAAATTGGAGACACCCTGGCCGATAACCTTAATCCGGAAGTCTTAACAAGAATTTCAATTGATGAGCCTACCATGAGTATGCTTTTCACTATAAACAACTCCCCATTTTTTGGGAAAGAAGGTAAATTTGTAACATCCAGACACTTACGGGACCGATTGTATAAGGAAATTGAAAAGAATCTGGCTTTACGTATTCAGGATACCAGTTCCGAAGACAAATTTCTTGTTTTTGGAAGAGGAATCCTTCACTTGAGTATTCTGATAGAAACCATGCGTAGAGAAGGTTATGAATTACAGGTTGGTCAACCTCAGGTGCTTTTTAAAGAAATTGATGGTCAGAAACATGAACCTGTTGAGGTTTTGGTAGTTGATGTACCGAACGAAACTGCTGGAAAAGTTATTGAACTAGCCACCCAAAGAAAAGGTGAGCTTTTGATCATGGAACCAAAAGGTGATTTGCAGCATCTGGAATTTGAAATCCCCTCAAGAGGTTTGATTGGATTAAGGACCCAGGTACTTAACTCAACGCAAGGCGAGGCAATTATGACACATAGATTCAAGGCATATGCACCGTTTAAAGGGCCAATAGCCGGAAGAATTAACGGTTCGTTGATTTCTATGGAAACAGGTCCTACTACGGCTTATACACTGGATAAACTTCAGGATAGAGGCAGGTTCTTTGTTGACCCGGGAGAAGAAATTTATGCTGGTCAGGTAATCGGTGAGCACACCAGACAAAATGATTTGGAGCTTAACCTTCAAAAAGCAAAGCAGTTAACCAACATGCGGGCTTCAGGAACAGATACCAACGTAAAAATTGCTCCAAAGATTAACTTCTCTTTGGAAGAATCTATGGAATACATCCAAAAAGATGAATACCTGGAGGTTACTCCCAAAAGTATGCGGATGAGAAAAATATATCTCGATCCCAATGAGAGAAAACGAATGGAAAATAAGGCCGAAATGGCAGATGCTTAAAACAAAAAAAACCGGAATTTATCCGGTTTTTTTCTTTAAAATTCTACTGGGACCAAATTCAGAAAATGATAGTTTTGGTTTCTGATTAGAATTTTGATTTAATATTAAAATGTCGCTTAACTTGCTCATAATGAATAAAATACAGAACCTAATTATTACTCTGGGAACTTGGAGCGCCCTATTTTTGGTTATCCTTGGCTTTAAACCACCATACCAGATGATAGAAAGCCTAAGCCTGGATTTGGTTTCTAAAAATCTTCATAAAGGAAAGTCTGTAACGATAACCAGTGAAGTATATTATAAAATTTCAGGAGGTGTTATGATTACAAAATATAAATCTCCACAAAAAAAGGTCTCTATAACGAATGTAAATGGAGAGTTTAAAGAATATAATTATAAAACCAACCAGGTAACACTTTTGCAAGGCCAGGACCTTAGCTCGAAGTCAAGTCTTTTTTTCATTTTTCTTTCGGGCAATATGAATGATTTGGCCTTATCATCAACTGGTTTTAAACTAAATAAAACAAGGGTTGAGAACAAAATGGTCATTACAGATTGGGTACCGAATGGTGAAATTGACAATGGAATTTCTAAAGCTGAATTGGTTCATGAAAACTATCTTCCCATCTTTTTAGGCTTTTATGATTTAAAGAATAAGCCCATTCACAAAACCTACTACAGCAACTTTCAAAAAATTGGCCAATCGAAAATTCCCTTGACTGTAACTGAAATAGAATACGTTGGAGAAAAGGACTCGGTAATAACCAAAAGAGTTTACACCAATATTAAGTTGAATGGAGAAGTGGATCCATCACTATCAGGTTTTCAAATTCCAGCAGGAGCTAAAATCGTAAAGCCAAACCCGAATGAAATAAAAAAGAAAGGCTAATGAAATACCTATTGCTTTTGTTTTCTCTCTTGATTTTGGATAATGAGTGCCAGGGTCAAAATGAAATTGATGAAATTCAATTACTAAAAGACCAAAATTTTGTAGAGAAAAAGTTCGACAGGAGAAAAGTTACCTATCTCTTCGCGAGTAACAGAAACGTTTTAGTAAAATACAATCCCATTTCATTAACTTTTGGGGGATTACTTTTTTTCTATCAAAAAGCCATTTCTCCCCAAATATCTGTGGATTGTCCTTATGAGATAAATTGCTCAAACTTTAGCAAACGGTGTATACAGCATTTTGGCCTTTTAAAAGGTATTTCTTTGACTGCTGACCGACTTACCCGATGTAGCCAATTCACATTAATCGATCTAAAACAAATTGATTTTTCAAGTAAGAAGAAAATTATAGACCCAATTGAAATTTATGAAACAAGGAAATCAAAACATAAATAGATTTTTCCTATGTATTACTTGTTTTGTTCTTTCTATTTCCAGGCCAGCCTTGAGTCAAATCTCAACGAATGATTCTATAAATTTTTCTGGGCTGGACTTTCAATTTGTAGAATATCTGATTACAAACAAGGAGTATAAAGATGCCATCCTGATATTGAATGATTCAAAAAAAATAGCTTCACTTAATCAAAATCAGGAAGATAGCATCCATTATTATTCAGCCTGGGCTTATTATAATTCAAAGATATTGGATAGCAGTATTAAATACTTTGAAAAGATTTCACCAGAATCTCCATTTTATGTCAAATCCAAATTCTATCAGATTTTTGAACAAATATATTTAGGCAGATATGATGATGCAGAAAGACTCCTTCTAAATTTTGAACCCACTGATTCATTGAATCAGGAATTAAAACTGTTTCAACAATCAAGTGCTGCCTTATTGAAAAGAAAGTTAAACGACTTTGATAGTTTGAGTAATAAGTTTAGGTACAACAATTTTGCCTGTGAAAACGAACAACGGGATTTATTTAAAAGGAAAGATGAAATAGTCCGGAATAAAAAAAAGTCGCCCTATGTCGCTGGATTGCTTTCTGCAGTGGTCCCCGGAACAGGAAAATTCTATGCAGGACTTAAAGGTCAGGCCATATCAGGAATGATTCCAACATTTCTTTTTGCCATAGCAGGAGCAGAAAGCTATTACCGTTCAGGTCCAAAAAGTGCTGGTTTTATAATTGCAGCCAGCTTTTTCACAATCTTTTATGTGGGAAATATTTGGGGTAGCACCCTAAGCGTAAAAACCTTTTATGAGCGCACCAACAATGAAATACATAATAACATTTTGCTTGATCTGCATATTCCATTACGGCGGATTTTCGGCAATTAATTCAGGCATAAGTGGACTTGAAAAAAAGGGGGATAGCTTGTATAAGGCAGGCCAATTCCAATTGGCAGGTTTATATTTTGAAAAGGTAAGTTTTCTTGCTATTGAAAATATAACCAAGACTACTGCCCTGATTAAAAAAGCAGATTGCTACCTGGCCCGAAAAGAGTTTGATAACGCACAAAACGTACTTTCCCGGATATTCTATGGCGAATTAAGCGACAGCCTAACTTTTGCAGCAAGGTCAAAAACAGCCCTTTGTGCTTATCTGAACAGCGATTTCGTATTGGCAGAGTCGCAAATTATTTTGGCTAAAGGATTTATTCCAGACACGAGCATCTATATAAAAGCATATCCTCTTTTTGCATTAATCTTAAACGAAAGTCAAAAATGGGAAGAAGCAAAATCAGTTCTGAAAGACTATATTAAATTCAAAGAAAAAGATCCTGAAATGGTTTCTAAACTTTGCAATGAGGTTAATGAAATGTATGAAACCAAAAAAATTCCCACGCTTAAAAACGTAGAATATGCAAAGAAATTAAGTATGTTATTGCCTGGAAGTGGGCAATTGTATTGTGGATACTTTTGGGAAGGAACTTTAAGTGTTGGTCTTCAACTGGTAGCCCTTGGGTTTACCGGATTATGCATATATAATAAATATTACTTCACTGGAGCAACTTTGGCTTTCGGTTTATTTCAAAAGTTCTATGGGGGTGGACTAAACAGAACAGAATTTCTGGCAAAGAAAAGAAATTACACTTCAATTAGGACATTTAACGATTCCCGAAAAAAATTCATTTTGAATCTCCTGGAAACAAAAAAAGCACCTTAAAGGTGCTTTTTTTGTTTAATGAATGAAGCGGATATTAGTTACCAGTCCAAACCATTAATTTTCCATTATCTCTATATTTTTCCATTGCCTCACCTCCCTTAAATACTACCCACCAGAAATCGAAGCAGTTTGTAACACCTCCTAAAACCGGAACGCAGAAATACCACCACCAAACAGATTTACCTCCAGTACCCATATAACTTCTGTGCAAACCAATGAATCCGCAGAAGAAAGACCTTACAAGATATCCTCCGACAGATTGGTCCCCAGTGACAGATTGAGGTGCCATCATGGAACCAAGTGCCATTTCGTTAACAGTTGTGGTTATGTCAATTGAGTTGTCAAATAAGACATCAATCGAAGCATCGTCCGCTTTGTAAGCCGAGGCAGATGCAAAATTGGTGGTAAACAACCCACCGATTAAGGCTAGACCAAGAATAAGTTTTTTCATTTGATTTTGTTAAATTTTAACAAATGTATATGATACAAAAATTAATTTCCAACTTTCGTATAACAAAAAATAAAAAAAAGAAGCGACCGGATATTTTTTATACTCAAATCCAGATCAACAAGTATTTCTTTTCAGGAGAAAAACAACAATAATAAAAACCTTTACTTTAATCAAATTAACTTATCTAATTGATATACTGAAATTTACACCATGATTCTCTGGTAGAGGTTTTCAATTAAATGAATAGAAATAAGTAGTTTTGCTTTTCCTTTGGTTCACAATAAAAATTATTATCCAAAAGTGAAAAAATCGTTGTCAAGGATTCAAAACCAGGCTAACACATAAATTTTCTAAAAAAAATGACCTCGGTATTTTTTTGCAGCGCATAACATCTCAATGATCATTCAAAAAATTAAACTCTTATTTATTTTTTATGGTTTGAGTTGGACCTCACTTTGCAATGCACAATACCAGAGTAACCGCTCCACCCAAATTTTTGAATATTGCTATAATTTTAAATTTAAAAGTGCAGATAGCCTTTTAAAGATCTTTTCAACTGAAGCAGAGGGAAGAGACATTGTTGAGGTCAATCTCTTAGAATCAAACATTTTGTGGTGGAAAATTGTATCTGGCCTGAATGATGAATCCCTAAAGAAACAGTTCTACAACAAACTACATAAATCTGAAAAACTGATAGAAGCCCGGAAAAAATCTGATTTTCCCTTGATTTTCAAAACAATAAGTATGTATGGATATCTTTCTAGAATGGATATCCTTTCAGAGAACTATTTCAAGGCCTTTTTCCGAATCAGAAAATGTATCCGCTATTTAAAGGCAAGCTTTGGAAATGAAACAAAGTATCCGTTCTTTTTTTTAACTACCGGTCTATACAATTATTATCGGGCGAATGCCGGAGACTCTTATCCTCTTCTGATTCCTTATCTTAAATTATATCCTTCTGGAAATAAAGAAAACGGTATATCCTTCCTGGAGAAAGCCTCTGAAAGTAACAACCGGTATTTGAATACTGAAGCAAACTACTTTCTGATGAAGATCTATTTAGATGAAAATAAGCATTCTCTTTCTTACAGGTATTCTGAGGTGCTTTGCCATAGGTTCCCGGGAAATGGTTTATTTATGTACTACAAATACCTTTGTCTTCTAAAAAGCGGAAGAAAAAATGATGCATGGGTTTTTATGAAATCAATGATTAATTCACTTTCTCAAAACCCGGAATTAAGCCCAAAACAAATCCAACATTTTAAAGGCATTATGATGGAAAACCGGGAGGAATCAAATTAAGAACATTTGGTTAAAATGACTTTATGCAATTCCAAAACCTGAGAAATGATGCTTATTGAATCGTCGTTTTGAATTATCGAATCCGATAGTTTTTTTTTCTCGTCATCACTCAGCTGACTATTTATTATTTTTTCCAATTGTTCCCTATCCCTGAGTGGATCTCTCTTTAAAACACGTTCAATTTTTAAATCCAAAGGAGCAGTTACCAGAACATTAAAGTCCATATTTTTATAAATATTGGCTTCAAATATTAAAGCTGCCACCTTAACAACATACGGATTGGTTTGTAAAGACAACCAATGATGGTAATGCTCCCCAACTTCCGGATGAATTATTTCATTTAAACATTTTAACAGGCCAGGATCTGAATAAACCGTATTACCTATCCATTTTGAGTTCAATTCTGTTTTTGATAGATAAGCTTCCGGTCCCAAAAGACCAATGACCAATTCTCTAACCTCCGGGAAAAAATATACAAGCTTTGCTGCTTCATCTGACTCATAAACAGGCACATCCAAAATCTGAAACACGCGGGCTACCGTAGATTTTCCACTTCCGATGCCTCCGGTTAAACCTACCTGATAAGGCTGCTTATCGTGCATAAACACGGGTCTTTTTAATATTTATCTGGACATCTGAAACTGCCTTCGGAGATTTGTTCAAGTTAACCATAACCGTTGAATCTGCTGGATTAAAACTTTGAAAATCAGCAACTACCTCAAACTCCTCAGGTTTTAAAGCAATCTTATCTTTTTCAGAAATCAGAAAGGTTAGTTGCACCTTTCGTTCTTTTAAATACAAACCCGGTTGACTTGCCTGATTTTTTGGAATAATATTTACCTCCAACTCTTCTTCCAGGGAAGGGCGAATTGAAAATTTTATATTTACTGCTTCCTGGGTGTAGTTCAGTAATTGATTTTTGGGATATTCTTCAGAAAAATCAATTGGAACATTTTGATCAAAAGACTCACTAATGTTTCTGGCATCTACCTTAATAGGCAGCATTGCGGGTAGGTTTTTTATGATAGAAGCGGCGCCTTCAAATTCAATAAATTTTGGTGTTAGCTGGATGGTGCTCGAAATCTGAAATCCTTGTCTTAGTTTAATATTCTGAAGATCCACATACAAGCCAACCAGCTTTTTTTCCCTTTTGTCAAACCTGCAAAAGATAGTATCGGTAACTACTCTTGTTGCTTTTACTGAAGAAACTATTTCTGATAATTTTGGAAACCATTCTGAGGGAACAAGGTATTGTTTTTCAATTGGTTTGCTTATGGATACGGATAGGCTTGTGGGCTCAAAAGCCCAAATTTGTCTTGCCAAATCCCAGCCCCTTCCTTCGACCTCAACCTGAATTTCTGAAGGCAGGCTGCTCACAGCAATTATTTTTTTTTGGTCATAAGCATATTTTACCGGCACTGAAATTTGGTGTTGATAAACCTTGCCCATCGCATTCAGGAACCAAAACAAAGTTGCCGTCCCAAGGCAATAAAAAATGATTTCCCAGTCATGTTTGTCTTTGCGGACGGCAGATTGATAAAAGTGCTGCAAAAAACCTACAAGCTGGTTCATAGCGATTTAACTATTAGAAACCACCGAATCCTTTACTTTTTTTGTTGCCTCCATAGAAATTGAAGACCTATCAAATTTCAATTTGAAGCCTCTGTCAACTTCAAGAACAACTGTCAAATCATCGATCTCAAGTATCTTTCCATGAAGGCCACCAATGGTCACTATTGAATCGCCTTTTTTTAATTCTTCAATAAAAACCTTTTGGTCTTTTTGCTTTTTTTGCTGAGGCCGGACCATAAAAAAATACATGACGATAAAAACCGCCCCCATGGTCAACAAAAAAGTGTAGTTACTTCCCTGTGCTTGTAATAATAAATTTAACACGTTGATTATCAATTATTTTTTTCTTCCTTTTTAAAAACTTCTCCTTCTATTACCAACTCTGCATTTTTGGATTTCACATTTGCAGTAATGGTAATAACTTTATGCTGTTGTCCCGATTTTCCGGTCGTATTGAATGTTGCCTTTATTTTTCCCCCTTTTCCAGGTGGGATGGGCTCTTTAGGCCATTCTGGAATGGTGCAGCCACATGAGGCGATTGCATTGCTGATCAGCAAATCTGATTTGCCTTCATTGGTAAATTCAAATTCATGGGTAATCTCCTCCCCTTCATTGGCTGTTCCGAAATTAAAACTGGTTTCTTTAAATTTGAAAACCGGCTTTTTTTCATCCGGAATCACCTGTCCAGCTCCCTGGTTTTCAATTTGACCTTCCTGTGGCTTTGAATCACAAGCTTCAAATAAAACCAAACCTAGAAACAAAATAAGGAAATTCCCTATTCTATGTTTTTCAATCATAAAAACCTGATTCTAAATTGCTTTACCCTTAATTTGATTGATCTGGCCCATTAAAGCCTCAACATCATTAAGCAATTTTTCTGCCTCTGCTTTGGTGTCAGAAATAATTCTTTCTCCTTCAGATTTGGCTGCTGATGTTGGCAATTCTGATTGGTTCTTCAGATTGTTAAGCATGTCAAGAAGTTTTTCTCTGTATCTATCCAGTTGAAAACTAATTTTATCTCTGGTGTTTTTTCCTTCATCAGGAGCGTAGAGAACTCCAACAATGGTTCCGGCTGCTACACCGGCCAGAAATGTTAGAAAAAAGGTAGCAGGCTTATTCATTATTTTTAAAATTTGGTTGCAATTTATTTATTATCCATCAATCCACGTGCCGACTTTTTTATCTTTCCTTCTGCTTTCATCAGAGAGGCAATCTTGTCGACAACTCCATTGATAAAAGATGCGGATCCCGGGGTGCTGTAGGCTTTTGCAATTTCAAGGTACTCATTCATAGTTACCTTTACAGGAATGTGAGGAAATTGACGTAACTCATTAATGCTTAGATGAATAATCCATTTATCCAAAACGGCAACTCTATCCGCCTCCCAATTGTCAATGGCTTCAAGCATCAATTGATTGTCTATTTCAAGATTTTCCAATGTGCTTGTTAGCAAAATGTTAAAAAATGAAATAAACTCTTCCTCCTCTTCCTTCTTGGAAACAAAAACCGGGACATTTCCACTGGCAAGTTCCTTGAAAGTGGATTTTAAAGAAACCTCCAGCAAAATCCTGTTTTCACTCCAATGCATGTCTAGTTCAGACATCACCTCATTAAAGATTTCGGACCTGAAAAGTTTTCTATACAAAACCTTCCAAATTTCTTCCTGCTCCAGTTCGGTAACGTCCTTTTTGGCTTTGTAGGCTTTATATTCAGCAAGTTCCTTAAAATGGCCATTATAAATCCGATGTACAACTTCATGTCCAAAAGGCTTTAAACCAAACGGTTGGGGACCTGTTTCAGGATGAAGTGCCAGGTTAATTATGGAATAAAAAGGATGATGCGATATTTTTAACTCATGGGAAGGGGAAGGACTGTTGTTTAGGTAGCTTTCCTGTTTCCTGAATTCTTCATCCGTAACAGACTGAATTAAAGCACACAACAATGACCAAAATGAAACCTCGGTTGCATTTTGATTGTGAATATCCTGAAGAACGCCTTGCTGTATTCTTTGAAATTCTTTTCGATTTTCATTGTTCCAATCAGCAACTGCCTGCTGAGATAAAATACCAAGCCACCTTTGGTTTTCCGGTAGTTCAGATACAACCAATTTGGATTCAAATGCCTCATCCAACAAAACCGGAAGCAACATTTGAAAGCCAATTTTATCCTTTTGGGTGGCATTGTAGAAATTTGGATTTTCTATCAAACCATCAAAAACCTTCTGACGGATATCATCAAGATTAACAGCTTTATTGTTAAAATAGGTGTATAAACCTTGTAAGGCTTTTATCCTGATTACCCTTCTCATACCTTTAAAGAACGAATTTTAGTGCAAAAAAAGCCAAAATCAGCCTCATTGACAAGTATTTCCTTTAATTAAATCTTTTACTTCAGTTCGTATAGGTTTAATTTGAATTTTGAATCAACTATTAAAATTTACCATTCGTGAATTCCAAAAATCTCCAGGCATTTTTTTCTTTCCTAGTTTGTGTTTCCTGTGGTTTCTTTTGCGTGGAAGGTTATTCTAAAAATTCAAATGGGACAAGTGACGATAGCCTTCATCTTAAAGTCAATGAATGGCTGAAAGTGAATTCTAAGTCTTATGAATGGCTTAAACTGGCCGGCGAAAAAATTGGACATCGACTCACCGGAACCCTCAATGGCCGAAGTGCAGAAAGCTTTGTTTATGAAAAGTTGGTGGACTCAGGCCTTGATTCAGTGGCTTATGATCCGTTCCCCATTCAGGTGTGGAACAGAAAAATTTGTAAAGTAGAATTGGTTCCATTCCGGTCTGATAATTATTTAAAAATAAACGCTGTTTCTTTGGCCAATACACCTTCGGCAACTGGATTATGGCATATTGTTGATGGTGGAGATGGTTTAGAAAAGGACTTACAAAAGATTAATGAAAAGATAAAAGGCAATTGCCTTTTGCTAAATCTTGGATTAACAAAAAAAGATAGCGGGAGAAGAAATTTGCATAGGGCTGAAAAAATTTCACTTGCATTGAAATACGGGGCTTCCTCCGTGATTTTTATACACCCGGCAAAAAAGGACAACATCCTTACCGGAACAGCAAGTCTTACAGGTAAAGTTGTTGATATCCCCGCAGTTTGTATCTCAGGAAATGAAGGACAAATGTTACGGAATTGGCTCAAAACTGAAAAAGTAATGGCAGACCTTTTGGTCAAAAATGAACAAAGAACCGGCGAAGCCAGAAATGTATTGGGATACATAAAAGCCAAAAATCCAACCAAAGAAACCATCGTTTTTACTGCCCACCTGGATAGTTGGGACCTTTCTACTGGTGCTACAGATAATGGTTTGGGATCATTTGCTTTACTAGATATTGCCAGAGCAGTAAACCAGTATCGCAGTCACTTAAACCGAAATGTTTTGTTTATCTGGACAATGGGAGAAGAACTTGGGCTCCTGGGATCACGCCATATCCTTCAAACCATGAAAAGCAAAGACCAAATAAAGGACATTAAGCTTTTGGTCAACCTGGATATGGTTGGAAATCCGGTTGGATTCAATGCATTTGATTGGCCCGGGCTTGGCAACATCCTGCAAGATTTTGGCACAAAAGCAATGAAAATAATGCCCGGTTTCAAAAATACCCTAATCAATGAACCAGACTTACATTCCGATCACCAGCCATTTATGCTGGAAGGAGTTCCCGTTTTTAGTGCAATTTCTTCAATGCCAGATTCAATTTACGATTGCTATCATGCAGATTGCGACAATATTAATTTGATTCAACCCTACTATTTAACTACCAGTGCAACCTTACACAGCATGCTCGCCTTGGAATTGGGAAGAGCAAATAGAATTCCAGTCAGGCACTTCGGCCAAAAGAAACTTTCGAATTGGCTTACCAGACATGGCTTGAAAGAAAAACTCCAAATTAGTAATGAATGGAAATGGAAATAGGTAAATTTTTGTAGCTCAGAATGACCAACTACATGAAAAACAAAGATTATCAAATCACTGGAACAGAAAAGGATTTTGCAATCCAACATTTAACAGGAACGGCAAACAAATTTATTGAGACGATCAAGGATCTAACTGAAGACCAATGGTATTTCAGGGCTGCTTCCGGGCAGTGGAGTATCGCTGAATGTGCGGACCATCTTCTACAGACTGAATTGTATTTTTTCAAACCGACCATAGATAAAATGCTCTCTGAGCCTGCCAATCCTGAAAAAAGAAAAGAAGCCGAAGGTAAAGATGTGGCTTCCTATGCAGGAATGGAAGATAGAAGCTATAAAATAAAAGGCCAGCCATGGGAAGAGGTTTTTGAAAAGAAAATAGATAAAGAAAACCTGATCAAATCTTTCCTTGAAAAAAGGTCAGAAATGATGGAATGGATAAAAAATACAGACGAAGAATTAAGAGTCCACTTTACCTACTTTCCAGGATTGGAAACAATCGATATTTATCAATTAATTCTGTTTGTTTCCGGGCACACAACCAGACACACGCTGCAAATAGTAGAAAGCATGCAATCTGAACTTTATCCCGGAAAATAATTATTTAGTATCTGTAAACCAGATATTTAGAAATTAATTTTAGCGAAAAGTATCTTTTGGGCGAAGGTTAATATAACTTTCGCCCTTTGTTTTTGTTTTAATTAACGATTTCAATGTTATTTTTCTGGCTTTACATATGGAAAACTGGTTACAATTAAAAGAGTCTCATAAAAGTTTATCGGCTGCGGCCGCATCTACTTACGATGACATTTATGAAAATTCTAACCATGCCACCGGAATTTACATGAGGTATGAGGAAGACCTGATACATGCCTCTATCGACCACATACCAGAAAAAAAGGTAGCCGTAGTACTCGGAAGTGGAACCGGGAGAGACAGCTTTACTTTGGCCGGATATTTTGAAAAAGTTTTTGGTTTGGATTTTGCACCTGAAATGACTGCACAGGCCCAAATCAACCAGAAAAAAAGAGGCTTAAAGAACACCGTCTTTATGACCCTGGATGTGGAGCAAGACCCCCTTCCTTTTGCGGATCAATCTGTCGATTTTATTAATTCATCCTTCGGGATGGGCTCCTTTGTTTTAAACCCAGCCAACTTTTTTCTTGAAATTAAAAGAGTTCTAAAACCAGGCGGAAGGGTTATTTTTTCATTTTATAATTCACAAGCCTTTGTCAATCAGCTCGAACTTGGCTGGGCACCTGCAATTTCTTCCCGCCTCAACCACAATGAAGAAACGCTGGAAGTCCAGTTTGGCGGACAAAATTTTCAGATTCCGGTTGTTGCCTATTCTGTCAAAGAAATAAAAGCTGAACTTGAACGTTTTTTTGGAATTCATGCCATTTCAACCTTTCCTTCCCTTTCTTCTATTTTTCCGCAACAGTTTTTTGAAAACGAAAGGGTGAGAAACCTCTGTTTGGAAGCTGATTTGCTTTTGGCTGATAACATTGAACTGGCAGGCGGTCCTTTTATTGTGGCCGTTGTCGGTATTTAATTTTCTTCTGATTTTCTAAACCAATTATTCTGTGAATTCTTCAACTTTATCCAATACGGGCATTGAGAAGTTTATTCCGATTACCGGAACTGAAAATATAGTTTTTCAAGGTGATGAACTAAACCATTTACTTCAAAACACCTCCCATTTTGAGGCACCTGAAGTTTTGGGCTTAATCCGGATAAAAAGTCAATCTATGCTGGACGGGGTTGTTGAAATTGCCAATCAAAATTCAACGCCCATATACACGTATAGCAAAGGACTTAACTGGGGCTTAGGCTCAAAGCTGCCTGTTGTTGATGGTTGTATTTTATTGGACCTTAGTGCTTTAAATGAAATTTTATTAATTAATGAAAAATTTCATTTCGCCATTGTGGAACCTGGAGTATCTCAAGGCGAATTGGCCGAAGAAATTGAAAAAAGAAACCTCAGTTTAATGGTCAATGTAACCGGGTCTGCGCCACAGTCATCTGTTTTAGGAAATTGTATGGAAAGAGGCTCCGGATTTTTGGCCCACCGCATTGAGGATATCCGGGGAATGGAAGTTTTACTTGCCGATGGACTCAGGGTTAAGTCTGGGTTCTGGAATCTTGAAAAATCGAATGAGACAGCCCAATATTTTCCTTTTGGTATGGGACCTGATTGGAGGGGTATTTTTTCTCAATCCAACCTTGGAATTGTGACCAAATTGATCGTCAATCTTTACCCGAAAAAGGAGGTTCAGAAAATGATCTGGATCAAAGTAGAACAAGCCCATTTGCCAACTCTGGTTGATACTTTGGCCGACTTATATCAAAGGAAATACATTCATTCTGTCACCCATATTGGAAATGACAAAAGGATGAAAATCGAAAACCAAAACAAAGAAAATAGCACCATCTGGACGGCTATGGCCATGATCCAAGGGTCTGAAAACTTTGTCCGTTTTTTAGAAACCGAAATTCCGGAGTATTTCAAAAATATTTGCGATTCCATGGGTTTTCTGTCGAAGGAAGAAGCTAAAGGCCAAAATCTTGGCGAAGTATTTGGCTGCCATACCGGGAAGCCAACCGACTATTTTGTAAGGGCCATGTACCAAAGTGAAGGCGCCACCCTTGATAGAAAAGACCTGCAGATTGACCTTGGAAAATACGGGATGCTTTGCTGCCTTCCAATTTTACCGGCCAACGGGCCAGACATCGAAAAAGCTACCCAAATATTAGATTCAATTGAAGCTGATTTTGGAATCATTCCTGCTGCTACGCTTAACCCACTCAATGATTTATATCTCGAGTCGGTAATCAATATTTATTTTGACAGAACTGATGCTTCTGCGGTGGCCCTTGCCCACAAAGCGAACAATGAAATGATCCGGAGGTTTTACGACTCAGGCTTCCGGTTTTACAGATTCGATGTGAAAACAATGCACGACTACATCGATCCCCAAAATCCACACTGGCAGCTGGTGGCTAAACTTAAAAATGCCCTTGACCCTAACCGGATTTTTTCTCCCGGCAGGTATGAAAGCCAGCTTTAAAATAACCTGAAATGGAATCCTTCATCAGAATGATTCGAAATATTTGGATTCATCCTGATGAAAAGACTGGCAATTAAACGCGGATTTGTCATTAGGACTTCGCTATGAGCGGACAACCCCGACATTAAAGTTGTACGAGACAAGTTTGCAAAAAATCACCACCTTTTTTTCTAAATTCGTAGTAGAGCTACGGATACAAAAGAAAAGGAAGCGAAACCACTGATTTGAACCAGTATACGCTCTGAATAACTGCTTCTATCGACAAACAGGTCTTTCCCAATGGCAATTACGGGTTAAAAAGTACTTTTCCCCTTTTTATCCTCTGGATTGTTGGGATTTACAGGATGCGAAACCTGCCCTTCATGGTCTTCAAAAGAAGTAACGGGTGTTTTTGGATTAATCTGAACTTCATTCTTTTTTATGTTTTCAGATTTAAAGCTTTCCCATGTACGGGGATCCTCGGGCAATTGGCTACAGGAACTTGCAAGAACTACAAGGCTTGACAGCAGGATTATTTTTTGAGTTATTTTTAACATGGCTGATAAGTTATTTTCTTCAAAAGAACCGACCTATCAGCCTTATGGAAAGGCTATTTACAACAAAGGAAGAAATCTTAGTTTGAACAGACTCAGCCAGCAATAATTGAGATAAAAGGCTGAAAATCAATGTGGGCTGACCAAAAGAAAATAGTACACCTGAGCGGTAGATATCAATTTTCGGTGGTTAAGCGGTCAGAAAAAAACATCCTAAACCAGAACCTTTCTTCTTTCCCCTATTTGCTGCCTCCACATGGCGGAGTAAAGACCTTTCATCTCAAGCAATTCGTTATGGGTTCCTTCTTCAAGGATATTACCGTGCTCCATTACAAAAATGTTATCGGCATGCATAATGGTTGAAAGACGGTGGGCAACCATAACTACAAGATGTTGCTTGTGGTCGCTAATAGACTTTATGGTTTGAATGATATCTTCTTCAGTCAATGAATCTAAGGCAGAAGTGGCTTCATCAAAAATTAATATTTTAGGATTTCGAAGCAAAGCCCGGGCGATGGCCAATCGTTGCTTTTCGCCCCCTGATACTTTTACACCTCCTTCACCAATATGAGAATCCAAGCCATTCTGAGCCCTCTTCATCAGATTATCGCAGGATGCTTTTTTCAAAACGGACCACAACTCATCCTCACTGGCATCCGGATTAACAAATAAAAGATTTTCACGAATGGTGCCTGCAAACAAATGGGTTTCCTGAGTCACCAAACCAAGCTGAGTTCTGAGATCCTCCAAAGCCAACTCTTCCATCGGAAAGCCATTATAAGAAATGGTTCCACCAATTGGGCGGTAAAGGCCAACCAGAAGCTTTATCAAAGTCGATTTTCCAGAACCGGAAGGCCCAACAAATGCGATGGTTTGGCCTTGGTTCATTTTAAGGCTGATATTTTCTAAAGCATCATTTTTGGAACCCAGATATCTGAATGATACATTATTAAAACTTATATTTTTAACATCATGGATTTCAATGGCATCCAGAGGTTTTGGTTCCTTGGGTGTATTCATGATATTCTCAAAATTTTCCAGACTGGCCTGACTTTCCCTGAAGATATTAATGATATTTCCCATTTCCTGCAATGGATTAAAAATTGCAAACGAGTAGAAAATAAGGGTCATAAATTGCCCGGGTGTTATTTTCTGATTGAAAACCAAAAACAAAAGGCTAAACATGATTCCTGTCCTTAAAAGGTTAACCATTGTTCCCTGAGCAAAGCTGAGCATCCTCAGATACTTTACCTTTTCCAGCTCAAGGGCAAGTATTTTGTCGGTAGTTTTGTTCAGCCTGATTATTTCCTGCTGACTTAAACCCAGTGCTTTTATTAGCTCTATGTTTCGAAGAGATTCAACTGTGGAACCTGCCAATTCTGTGGATTGGGCGACTAGTTTCTTTTGAATTTTTTTGATTCTTCCCCCTAAAAAATAAACAACAGAGCCTAGCAATGGAATGGTAGAAGCATAAAGAGGAATAATTGCCCAGTGAACCTGAAGAGCATAAAAACATACAAAAGCTATGGCTACTGTGGCGGTGAAGATGATGTTAACAGAGGCATTTATCAATTTCTCTACATCTGTCCTTACCTTTTGTAAAATGGTTAATGTTGTTCCACTTCTCTGATTTTCAAAGACATGATAAGGCAACTCCAATGAATGGGAAAGACCATCAGAATAAATCTTCGCTCCTATCCTTTGCGTTATCACATTAACATAATAATCCTGAAAATTTTTAGCGATTCTTGAAATAAATGCAACCCCAATGATTCCTAAAAGAAGTTTTCCGGCCCCCCAAAGAAATTCGTCTTTTGAGTATTTGCTAAAATTAGTAAGATAGGTATCTACAATTTTTCCAACCAGATAAGGATCCATCATGGAAAAAACCTGGTTGATTGCGGCTAAAAGAAGCGCAATTACAATTAAACCGAGATGAACATTAAGGTATTTGAAAAGGATTTTCATTGTATATACAATAGTTCCCTCAGGGCATTAATTGTGCCAATTGTAGAAAAATCAATCTTTTCAATGGAAAAGTCTTTTACTTTAAATACCTGCCCAACCAATCAAAGAAAACTCTGTTCCACAAAACAGAATTTTGAGGCTTAAGCACCCAATGGCCTTCGTCCGGAAAATAGAGAAACCGACTTGGCACATTTTTAAGTTGTGCAGCAGAAAATGCCTGAAGCCCTTCTGTTAAGGGTACCCTAAAGTCTTTTTCATTGTGAATTACCAACATGGGGGTATCCCAGTTTTTCACAAATAAATGGGGAGAAAATTTCGTATAGCTTTCCGGCTTTGGTTCCTGCCAGTAAGGTCCCTTCATGTCCCAATTGCTAAACCATGTTTCCTCAGTGGCGCCGTACATACTTTCAAGATTAAAAACACCACAGTGGGCAATAAAAGCTTTAAACCTTTTTTGGTGATTTCCTGCCAACCAATACACAGAATAACCCCCAAAGCTTGCGCCCACAGCAGCCAGTTTGTTTTTATCTATATAGGGTTCACTGCTCATCCAGTCGGTGACTGATACAAGGTCTTTCATTGCCTGGTCTCCCCATTTACCGGAGATTTGTTCATTCCACTCCTGGCCAAAACCGGGCAAACCCCGACGGTTTGGAAGTACCATCACATAGCCTTGACTTGCCATCAATTGGAAATTCCATCTTGTAGAAAAACTCTGACCCACCATAGACTGCGGCCCTCCCTGACAAAATAAAACGGCCGGATATACATTGGATGGGTTAAAATCTGGAGGATAAACAACCCAGGTCAAAATCTCTTTTCCATCTGTGGCTTTCACCATTTTTTTCTCAACCTTACAAAGTTTGAACCCGGCAAGAAATTCCTCATTGATTTTTGTGATTTGGTATTCCTTTTCTTCTATCGGGTCCAACTTCCAAACTTCATTTGGCCCATTCATGCTTTGCTTTGTTCCTAAAATGAAATCATTTTTTCCGGATTTGAACAATCCAATGGAGGTATAATTGAATTGCCCTTTGGTAATGGGTTCTATGGATTTGTTTACAGGCGCCCGGGAATCATATTCATAAATCTGAACTGTTCCCTGTGTTTGAACCTGAAAATAAATCAATTGGCTATTGCTGCTCCAAACCAGTGACTCAACGGCAATGTCATAATCCCTGGTCACGTCAGTAACCTCACCCGTTGACAGATTCTTAACCATCAACCTGTTTTTATCTGCTTCATAGCCATCTCTTTCCATAGATTGCCATGCAATTTTTTTTCCATCCGGAGAAAATCTTGGCTCCACATCATACCCATTCATACCAAGACTTATGTTTCGGGTGAGCTTTGTATCTGTATCAAAAAGAAAAATATCACTGTTTGTACTCATGGCCTCAGCTGTTCCATTTTTCTTTCTGCAGGTATAGGCAATAGTTTTTCCATCTGGACTCCAGGTGATTTGTTCAATTCCACCCATTGGTTTAAGTGGTGCATCAAAGGCCTCACCCGCCATAATATCTATTGGCTTACCAATCAGCTCACTATTGGAATAGGCTTGAAAAAAAACATGGTTATAGCTTCCGTCTGCCCAATCTGTCCAATGCCTGTACATTAAGCCATCATATACTTTTCCCGAAGCTTTAGGCAAGTCCTTAAATAACTTAACATCCTGATTTTGAACCTGAACTGATTTATAAAATAAAATTTTATCGCCTTTTGGAGAATATTCAAATCCTTCTATTCCACCTGCTTCCGCAGATAGTTTTTCAAGACCTGATCCATCCGGATTAATTTCAAAAAACTGAGGAGCCCCGCCATCAGCCATAAGGAAACCTATTTTTTTCCCATCGGGTCGCCATCTGGCATTGAACTCTGAAGCAGTTGAATTGGTTATTTTTATATTCCCCTGACCGTCAGCACTAACAATATAGAGGTCATTGTTTCCTTTGTTTTCTGCAAGGTCAGTATATTTTGTTCCGAATAATATGGATTTGCCATCTGGTGAGGCTTGTGGATCAGATACCATGCCCAGCTTCCAAATATCTTCCGGCCTAAATTTATTCTGTGAATGGCTTTCTGTAATTACGAGAATTGCCATTAAAATTGTGAAAAACTGTTTCATCTTGTTTTATTTTTTGTCTTCTGCAAAAATGAGTAGGTAATGATCGGGATCGGCAATGATGAGTTCATTGGTCCCATAAAAAGTGGAGTGTATATCTTTTATAATCAAAGCTTTACCATCGATTCTAGTTCTCATTTTTTCCACATCCTCAACATCCATATATAACAAAACTCCACCATTTTGGCCATTGGTATACCTAAATGGCAAGTCACTTTCGGCAGATTTTTTGTCCTGAATCATAATACTGATTTCACCTGCTTTTATCATTGCCCATTGGGGCTTACCATGTTCAGGAACCTGGGCAATTTTTTCAAAACCCAAATGGGTATAAAAAGACACAGTTTCTTCAACATCTGCTACTAAAATATTGGGCGTTAAAGCTTTGAACATAAAATCAAATAATTAAGTCAGGCCAAATCTGGCTATAATTTTGAATTTGGCAAAGCAAAAAGGAAAATTCCGACAAAGGGGTACCTAAATACGCAACTCTAACCCACCTACAGAGAACTTCAATTTCAAAAGCAGATATGATTTTAGTATGCTAAAACAAAAGATTGAAATTGGTTTGGCTCTCAAAAAAAATCCCGAAAGCCTACCTTTTGCCTTGAGGAATAAACCGAATGGGGTATTCTGCTTTTGCTTTTGCCTTTAAAATATCGTTTAGCTTATTTTGGATCAATTTTTTTCTAAAGGGAGAAAGATAGTCGATAAAGAGCTTACCCTCAAGGTGATCATATTCATGCTGGATAACCCTTGCCAACATTCCTTCAAATGTCCTTTTATGGCTATTTCCAGTCTCATCATGGTATTGAATGGTGATTTTTTCGGGTCTTTTCACCGCCTCTCTTATTCCGGGAATACTTAGGCAACCTTCCTCATAGGGCCAGGGTTCTCCTTCCTCTTCCACCCGTAAGGGATTGATGAATACCATTTTCGCCCCTTTCAACTTTTCCTCATCCATTGGTTCTGCATCAATTACAAAAAGCCGGATGCTTTTACCAATTTGTGGAGCAGCCAAACCAACACCGCTGGCATTGTACATGGTTTCAAACATGTCATTGATAAGTGTTTTAAGCTCTGGATGGTTAAGTTCAATTTCCGAAGCCCGTTCCTTCAAAACAGGGTTTCCAAGTGCTACAATGGGATAAATCATCTCTTAATATTGATACAAAAGTAAATACTTAGGGTTGGATATCGAATAGTTTTTAAACCAATATCTTTAATAGACTTTTTATCAGCCTGTTAGACTGATTATTTTTCATCATGAGAAAAATCTGACCTAAATAATCAAATAAATTGGCTTTGATTGGAGATCATTTAATCTTTGCCCTAAGTTCACATTTTTAATGGAAAAAAGAGAAAAAATAGCCGACTGGTTCCAGGATTTGCAATCTGACATCATCTCGCAACTTGAAAAAGAAGATGGAAAAGGCAAATTTGGGTCTGAAAAATGGGAAAGACCAGGCGGCGGAGGGGGTTTAACCAGACTTCTTGTTGGAGGCAACGTAATCGAAAAAGGAGGAGTTAATTTTTCAGCAGTTTTTGGAGAAACGCCAAAACCCATTCAACAAAGTTTTAAGACGGAAGCCAAAGATTTTTTTGCGACCGGAGTTTCCATTGTCATCCATCCTGAAAACCCCTGGGTGCCTATCATTCATATGAATGTGCGGTATTTTGAACTTTCAAACGGCCAAAACTGGTTTGGTGGCGGGATAGACCTTACCCCTGCTTTTGTATTTGAAGAAGATGGGAGATTTTTCCATCAGAGTTTAAAAAACGCATGCGAAAGCTTTGATTATCAAAGCTATAACACATTTAAAGAAACAGCTGACAATTATTTTTTTATCCCCCATAGAAATGAAACGAGAGGAATTGGGGGAATTTTCTATGACCGGATGGAAGCTGTTGATGATAAACAATTTGATAAACTCTGGTTGCTCACCCAATCTGTAGGTTCTGCTTTTGCGCCCATTTATACCCAGCTCATGTCAAAAAGGAAAAACCTAATCTGGGGAGAAAAAGAGAAGGAATGGCAGCTTCACCGCAGGTCCCGGTATGTGGAATTTAACCTTGTTTACGATGCCGGAACTAAATTTGGGTTGGAAACCAATGGCCGGACTGAGTCCATTTTAATGAGTATGCCACCCCTTGCCAGATGGGAGTCCAACTATTTCCCCAAAGAAGAAACGGAGGAATGGAAAAGTCAGCAATTTTTCAGAAAGGGGATTACCTGGATTTAGATCCACGCCATGTGTAAAGGTTGGTAAATTATTTTTCACCAAGCCCAAACCGGGTACCGGGAATGGCCTCATACAATTTAGGATAAAAAGAAGCTCTGTAGCACTTCCCAAATTCTGGAATTCTCACTGCCAGGGCCGGAACTAGGCCGGAAGGATCATAGATTAATTCCGGAGGATTTTCTTCCAGGCATTGATACCAAAAAATAAGCCCTTCGTGGGTTTGGCTTAGATTTTCATTGAGGCCAGACATATAAAATTTGAAGAATCTTGTGGCCGATTTGTTGTATTTGTAATACCGAAAATCATTGGAAAGAAGGAGCAGATTTCTGTTTTCAAAATTTACCTTAAACCCTTTTGGTGGCTCCCCGACAAAGAGTTGATGATTGAAGATTTGTTTTCCAAAACTGGGATCGGCCATTCCAAAAAAACCACCCACCATTATAAAAACAATAAACAATACTAAAATTTCCTGGACCAAAACACTTTTAGAAAAACTGACAAACTGGGCCATAAAAAAAGCCACATGAGGTACTAAAAAACATAGTTGGTAGGTAGTTTGGATGGTCCCAAAAAACACCATGAAGCTACTTCCAACCAATCCAAAAAAGAAAACGGAATAGCCCAATAACTGAAAGTTTACCCTTGAACTTCGATTGGCCAAAGCCCAACCAAGTAATGAGAGCAGCACCATTAAACCACCATAACCTAAAATAAGCTCCCAACCGACCCAGCTTTGTAAAAAACGAATTCTGAAAGGACTTAAAAAACAAGTCCAGAATTCAGATTCACCCCCACCCAAAACAAAAAAAGAATAAACTGCGGCAATGGGAACTACCACCGCTACCAGAATAATAAAATATTGGTTCAGCCTTAGCCCAGAAAAAAATAAAGCACTTAGGTAAAATGGAAATAATAAAATAACAGATGGCTGGTAGCAAAGCGTTGCCAATCCAATAACCAACCCGAGGTACATGACATCATTGTTATCCGGGCCAAACCTGATTAGTTTAAAGATCCTCCCATATGCAGCAATAATAAAAGTGTTTGCCATAAGTGTTGGGGAGAGGGTTGCTGCATCGGGTCCAATTTGAGAGAAAATGACATAAAAAAATGCGATTAAAAAATTCCGCTCCGTAATCAATTGAAATCTTTGGGCAATCTGGTTGAGCCAAAAAGCCTGAATAACAATTAAGATGGCCCCAAGGTATCTGAAAATATAAAAATCTACCCCTTTAATGCTTGCAATTCCTGCATAAACTAAGGCTGAAAGTGGACCTGTATCATCCATTGCCTGGGCATACAATCTCCACCCGGAAGATAACCTTTCCCCCAATCTTAACCAGAGCAGCTCAGGCAAAAGAAGGTGGTTATTGAGAAAAAGAAAAGGAAATTGAATCAGTCCAAAGAGAACAAATAGTAGAATAAGTCTATCCCATGAGCCTAATTTGAAATACTGAATCATTGGAAGAACTACTACTTTAAAGGAAACAAATAATTAAAATACAGTTTCTGCTTTCAAACAGGTTAACGTCTTTTGGCATTCATCTGATTAAGTCGAACAAAAAATCCAAATACGATAACCTGATAATCAGCGGCCAATTCAGTTGAAAAGTTTTACATATCCACTATCACACAACGATTGGCAAGGATATCATCTTCAACGGTTTTGTATTTAACATCTCGCTTAAGCTCACCATTGAAATACCGTACAGAAACCCTTTCATTCCTGTTTGCAACTTTTTCTACCTTAACTGGCTGTGATTTTGGAATTTGGGGTTCATCTTCAAATTGACCCTGAGGCATATTTCCAGCCATGGCAGGTTCAGGAGCTCTACTCTCTCTTAAAACTGGCTTTGGATCTGGTCTTTGTGCCCTTTGTGGTATTGGTGCTTGTTCTTCAGCATGGATATTTGCCTTTAAAATAAATGAAACCAAATCTTCATTCACTTTGTAAACAAAAGTTTTGAATAGCTTCAACGCCTCGAATTTGTACACCAAAAGTGGATCTTTCTGCTCATAAACGGCATTGTTAACAGATTGCTTCAGCTCATCCATATCTCTCAGATGCTCTTTCCAGGTCTGGTCAATGAAAACCAAAGAACCTTGTTGCTGAATGGTTTTAACGAGTTCTTCACCGTTATTTTCAAGAACTTTTTTCAAGGAAACCGGCATTTGCATAAATCGCTTGCCATCCGTAACAGGGACTACTACATTTTCTATTCTACCTCCCTGTTCTGTATTGATTTGATTAAATACCGGCAACGTAGCTTCTTTTATAAGCGTACATCTTTCTTTGTAGATCTTGTTAACCTGGCCAAACAGTTTTGAAACCAATGCATCCTTCTTTTCATTCCTGAATGCTTCTTCCTGAATGTCTGGTATATAGGCGAAGTTATGCTGACATTCCATTTGGAATTTCTCAAAATCAACCTGGCCAACCTTATTGCTTTCTACAAGATTAGAACAAGTATCCCAAATAAGGTTCTGAATATCAAGGGCCAATCTGTCGCCAATCAGGGCATTTCTTCTTCTTTTGTAAATGACCTCTCTTTGTGAGTTCATCACATCATCATATTCCAAAAGTCTTTTCCTGATACCAAAATTGTTTTCTTCAACCTTTTTCTGGGCTCTTTCTATAGAGTTGGTGATCATGGAATGTTGAATTACTTCGCCCTCCTGAAAACCCATCCTGTCCATAAGTTTACTGATTCTGTCAGAACCAAAAAGTCGCATCAAATCATCTTCGAGACTTACAAAGAATTGCGAACTTCCCGGATCTCCCTGTCGCCCGGACCTTCCTCTTAACTGCCTGTCTACCCTTCTGGATTCATGCCTTTCTGTACCAATAATGGCCAAACCTCCGGCATTTCTTGAAATTTCAGTTAGTTTTATATCTGTTCCCCTTCCAGCCATATTGGTGGCAATGGTTACTGTTCCCGGTTTACCCGCTTCGGCTACAATTTCTGCTTCTTTCTGGTGGTACTTGGCATTCAAAACCTGGTGTTTGATGTTTCTTAGCTTAAGCATCCTGCTTAAAAGCTCAGAAATTTCTACCGAAGTGGTACCCACCAAAACTGGCCTGTCGGCCTTGGTTAAGATCTCAATTTCTTCTACAACCGCATTAAATTTCTCTCTAATGGTTTTGTAAACCTTATCTTCAGAATCTTTTCTTACTGCCTTTTTATTGGTTGGAATGGTGACTACATCCAACTTATATATTTGCCAGAACTCACCCGCTTCTGTTTCCGCTGTTCCGGTCATTCCACAAAGCTTGTGGTACATCCGGAAATAGTTTTGAAGTGTGACTGTAGCGTAAGTCTGGGTAGCATCCTCAATTTTTACACTTTCTTTTGCCTCAATTGCCTGGTGCAATCCATCAGAATACCGGCGGCCTTCCATGATACGACCGGTTTGTTCATCTACGATTTTTACTTTCCCATCAACAATGATGTACTCAACCTCTTTTTCAAAAAGACAATAAGCCTTGAGAAGTTGCTGAATTGTATGAATCCTTTGAGACTTTTCTGAATAATCACTGATTAAAGAATCCTTTTCTTCGATTTTTTGCTGTGAAGTAAGTGCCTTATTGTTTTCAATAGCGGCCATTGCGGCCCCAACATCGGGTAAAATAAAGAACTGAGGATCTTCGCCGGAAGAGGTAATAAAATCGATTCCCTGCTCTGTGAGATCAATGGAGTTGTTTCTTTCGTCGATGGTGAAATAAAGAATTTTATCTGCTTCCGGCATTCTTTTCTGGTTGTCTTCCAAATGCAGATTTTCTGTTTTTTGGAGTATTACCCGCATTCCGGATTCTGACAAATATTTGATTAGCGGCTTATATTTAGGCAGACCTCGATGTGCCCTGAAAAGTGCCAGTCCTCCATCTTTATCATTTCCTTCACCAATTAGTTTTTTTGATTCGATGAGTAATTTTTGGACCAGTGCTTTTTGAGCTTCAACCAGTTTGGAAACCCTTGGTTTTAAGGACTCAAAATCCTGTCTGTCTCCCTGTGCCATGGGCCCGGATATGATCAAAGGCGTTCTGGCGTCATCAATCAAAACGGAGTCAACTTCATCCACCATGGCAAAGTGCAATTTCCTTTGAACCAATTCATCTTTGTCGTGGGCCATGTTATCCCTCAAATAATCAAAGCCAAACTCGTTATTGGTTCCATAGGTAATATCAGCCTGATAGGCATTCCTTCTTTCTTCAGTATTAGGCTGATGCTTGTCTATACAATCTACCCTCAGCCCATGGAACTCAAACAAAGTTCCATTCCACTCAGAATCCCGTTTTGCCAGGTAATCGTTCACCGTTACAATATGAACTCCTTTTCCGGCAAGGGCATTTAGATAGGCAGGAAGAGTCGAAACTAAGGTTTTACCTTCACCAGTTGCCATTTCTGAAATTTTTCCACTGTGTAGAACAGTTCCCCCAATCAGCTGAACATCATAGTGTACCATTTCCCATCGGACATCGTTGCCGGCCACTTTCCAGGTTGAACTCCAAAAAGCCTTTGAACCATCGATTTTAATGCTATCTCTATTTTGAGCAAGTTCCCGATCAAAATCATTGGCTGTTACTTCGATTCCATCAGATGTAGCAAATCGCCTTGCGGTCTCTTTTACCACGGCAAATGCTTCTGGTAAAATTTCCAAAAGCAGCACTTCAAGTCTTTGATTTCTTTCTAATTCAAGTTTATCGATCTGAACAAAATAGCCTTCCTTTTCAGTAACGGATATATCGGGGCTGGTTTCTATTTTGGATTTTAAATCATTGATTTGCTGATCAATAGACTTTAATCCAGATTGAATAAAATCCTTTAATTCTATTGTCCTGTTTCGAAGTTGATCGTTTGATATATTTGTTAGCTTATGCCAGGCATCATTGATTCTGGTAACATATGGGTAAAGCTCCTTGAGGTCTTTTTCAGATTTAGTTCCAAAGACAGCTGCAATAGCTTTTGTGAGCAGATTTAGCATTATTATTTTTTAATTAATGGCTCTGAAAGCCAAAATGGGATGGCAAAAATAGTGCAAAATTTGTGCTTCACCCTCTAATTATTAATGAGTAATCTGGTATTCTAAAAATTTAGGATTATTGCCAAAGTCTAAATTTAAAGTTTTACCGAAAACCAGTTGATTTCCAAAACACCAGTTAAGGTTAAACAATATGGCGATATTGTTTATTGAAACTTGCATTTGTTCAATTCAATAAAATTTTGAAAAAATCAAATTTATTATTCTGTATTTGAGGAACTTAAATTTGAATTCAAAAAAAAATCATGGTTATAACGAAAGGAATTTATTCGAATTGGTCCTCAAAATCCAAAATCTGACATGGGTCGAAAAAAAAAATTGGAATTGTATTTTCTGTAAACCCAAATTTGTAATCAGCCCACAAGTAAAAACAGGAAATGACTGATTCAGAAAAAGAACCGTTTTTTGACCAAAGCAAATTGATTCCGGTATTTTTGAACGCCCTGGATGAACAATTCTTTTCCCTCGACACGCAGGGTAACTACTTGTTTTTCAATAAGTCACATGCAGAAATGATGCAAAATTGTTACGGCAATGAACTACATTTAAATCTAAATCCACTTTTTCTCATATCTGAATCTACGGATAAAAAAATATTTAATGACGCACTAAACAAGGCACTTGCAGGTCTGAAGGAAACGGTGGTTCATGAATTCGGAAATTCCAAGAAGAAAAAAATCTGGTTTGAATTTATTTTTAGTCCTGTATTTAATGCAAAAGGAATTCAAATCGGCGTTTCGGTTGTTGGCATGGATGTCTCGAAAAAAATAAGTTTAGAAAGCGAACTGCGTTATGACAAAGAGGCTGCACTTGCAGATGCTCGTGCCAAATCGGCATTTCTTTCCAGTATGAGCCATGAGATTAGAACTCCAATGAATGCAATCATTGGGCTTACAGAACTCCTAATCAATAAAAAATTAGATGAAAATTCTTCTGAAAACCTTAAAGCCATTCGGTTTTCAGCCAATAATCTACTCACCATTATCAACGATATTCTTGATTTTTCTAAAATCGAAGCCGGAAAATTTACCTTTGAAATACAGGCATTTGATTTTTTTTCGGTTCTGGAAGAGTTAAATAAAAGTATTACACTTTCGGCGCTGGCAAAAAACATCCTGTATGAAATCCAGATTTCCGGATCGATTCCAAAATATTTGAAAGGAGATGCAGTCAGACTTTCTCAAATTTTATTAAATCTTTTGGGCAATAGCATAAAATTTACCCAAACCGGAAAAATCAAACTCAACATCGACATACTCAGCGAAAATGAAACTGAGATTGTATTGGAATTTAAAGTTTCTGACACAGGAATTGGCATACCAAAAGATAAACTAAATTCAATATTTAACAGTTTTACTCAGGTTCATTCCAATCAAAGATTCAAATCTCAGGGAACAGGACTAGGTCTTTCCATCACCAAAAGGTTGGTGGAAATGCAGGCTGGAGAAATAAGTGTAAAAAGTACGGTTGGAAAAGGAACAACATTCACTTTCTTTTTAAGCTATTTAAAAGCCACCCAAAAGGATTTTGAAAAAGAGGAAGGGTTTGAAGAAATAGATTTTGGAAAATTTGTTGACTTGAAAGTTTTATTGGTCGAAGACAACAAAATTAACCAGCTACTGGCCAGGCAAATTTTGACATCATGGGGAGTTACGGTTGAGTTGGCCAACGACGGTTTTGAAGCCATTGCAAAACTCCAAAGAAGAACTTTTGACATAATACTCTTGGACCTGCAAATGCCTGAAATTGATGGATTTGAAGTGGCCAGATTTGTTAGAAAGACTTTAAAATCCCCGGCCAATCAGATACCCATTGTTGCGCTGACCGCTGATGCCTTTACAGAGACAAAAATTAGGGCCAAGGAGGCGGGTATGAATGATTTTATTACCAAGCCTTACCAGCAAAAAGACCTTTTCAGGGTACTTCGAAAGTTTTCATCCAGCGAAGATGAAAAAATAAGCTTCAAACCTTTGCCAGGAGAAAAAAATGAACTTTCCAAGTCTTTGGATTTTGAATTTATCAAGGAGAAATTCGGAAAAGACCAGGAGACTTTTAAATACATCTTAGGTGTTTTTAAAAATGACATTTGCGAAGAAATAAGTTCTGCCAGTAAATTTTTAGAAGAAAGGAATGGCCAGGCAGCGATTAAATTGGTGCATAAGCTTGTATCAACATTTTCTGCCATGGGTATGCAGGAAACTGCCACCACATTAAGCCTGATGGAAAGAATGCTCAAGCAAAATGAAAATCTTGAAATTGTAATTGAAAAAATGAGAATCGTCGAGTCTCAATATCATGATGCTTTGAAAGAAATAAACCCGGTTTTAGAATCTTTTAATGACATCTAAAATTGGAAATAAATAAAAGGTTGGCTTTCGGCTTCCTTAAATTGAAAAACAAATAGAACGGTACAAACAGCAACCAGGCACAACAACCAAATTGGCATTTTTTGGATCCACCGGGTATACATGGTTTTAATAAAACCGGGGGAAAAATGTACTATATAACCTGAAATTAATACGGAAAAGGGCAATTTATATTGTTGAAAAATCTCGGGTAACAAATCTAAATTCCAGGATAGCAATAAGTTTCGG